>JALXDT010000084.1 GCA_027070475.1 Candidatus Aminicenantota bacterium
TATGTGTATGGGCATCTTGGAAATTTGATTTTTTGGTTCATTTTTGCTATAATATTTGAAGTTAATTAAGGGAGGAAATTAATGAAAACAAAAAATAGAGTTTTTATATTAGTCTGTGTTTTACTATTTTTAAGTATATCCTTTAACATATTTGTTGTTAAGAAGGGATTGGAAGTAGAAAAACAGAGAAGGGCACTCTTAAAAGAGAAAGAATCATTGAAAGCCCAGGTTGTCAAATTTAAAAAGACTATTGAAGATTATAAAACTTATAAGTTTAAAGCTATTGCTTTAAAAGATAAGTATCCGAATTTTGACAAAATAGCGGATATAGTCTATAAAAAGAGTATAGAATATGGATTCAAGCCAGAATTGATTTTAGCTTTAATTAAAGTAGAAAGTGGATTTGATCAGTATGCAATTTCCTCAGCAGGAGCTTATGGGCTTATGCAAATTAATTACAATGTATGGAAAGATCATTTTAAAATTGATCCCAATAAGCTTTTTGATATTGAGTACAATATTGATCTGGGATTAAAGATTTTAAAATACTATTATGATAAGAGCGGGGGAGACATGGATAAAGCATTATTCAGATATAACAATGGCTATCTTTATAAAAATAAATCCTATGTAAAGAAAGTTGTCTCTACCTATTCTAAGCTTGAAAAAAGCACAATTTAATTAGGAATACAAAGATAAAAATACAGATTTATTGACTTAAAAAGATTAATAATATAATCTACATAATGCACTCTTTTTTTAAAGATAAAAGTGATTTTTTAAGGAAAATAAAAGAATTCTTACATTTTTTTGTTTTGTTGTATCCTGCACTAACTTTTATTTCCATATCTTTGGCGGAGATAGTGCTTTTTTCAGGTTTGATTCTTTATTTACTGCTTGTTCTTACCAAAAGGGCCTCATTTGAATATCCCAAATTTTTCATTCCTCTACTCTTTTACGCTGGATTTTCAATTATATCAGCATTCTTTTCTTACCTGCCCCTTGTAAGCTTTTTTACTTTAAAGGATTTATTTTTAATACTTTCTATTCCTTTTATTTATTCTGTTTTAAAAGAAAAGAGAGAAAGTTTAGAGAAGATAGAGTATTATTTTTTCTATGCGGTTGTAATCTCTTCTCTTTATTCTTTGTCTCAATTTGTATTTTTTGTTGTAAAAAAAATGTCTTCCCCACGTTCATATGGTTTTGAAAGCCATTATATGACTCAGGCCGGTTTGATGATGATAATTGCTTTATACTCATTGTCTTTATTAATGAATTTAGGAAAGAAAGCAAGCTATAGAATTTACACTATTTTTATCTTATCCTCTTTAAGCCTTCTTTTAACTTTAACCAGATCCGCATGGCTGGGATTTTTTATTGCTGCTTTTATCCTGTTAATGATGAAAAAACCTGTGTCTGTAGGTGTTCTGCTTTTCTCTGTAATCATAATTTTAATAATTTCACCATCTCCCATAAAAAAAAGACTTAATTCTTTTTTGAATTTTAAGGATATTACCTTACAGAACAGAATAGTCATGATCAAAAAGGGAGTAAGAATGATAAAGGATAATCCTTTCTGGGGGGTTGGTCCCGGAATGGTAAGGTATGCTTATACTGTACCGAGATATAAAGTGAAAAATAGTGAAGAGCTTCACTCTCACCTTCACAATAATTTTATCCAAATATGGGCGGCAAGAGGCGGTTTAGCTTTATTGAGCTGGATATTCTTTGTTATTATTGCTTTTTATGAACTAATAAAACTGAAACCGAAAGATGATTTTTTTAAAGGTATTAGAAGCGGTGGAATTTTTATTTTTTTAGCTTTTTTAATTGCCGGATTTTTTGAGTTCAATTTTGGAGATTCAGAAGTGTTAATACTCCTCTTCTTTTTCCTGACTTTACCCTTTTTATACAAAAGCAAAGGAATTAAATAATATATTTATATAAGTTAAAATAAACCATTATATTGGAAGATATCTGCCAAAATAAAGGTTTATTTTGACAGATTTATTTATGTATGGTATAATACCTTACAATGTTTAATTCATCTTCTGCTATACTCAAAAAAAATAAAATAAAGAGGAAGGGTTAGGTGTTTTTAGAAAAAA
>JALXDT010000085.1 GCA_027070475.1 Candidatus Aminicenantota bacterium
CCATTTTCCTTAAAAGAGCTCCATCTGTATGAAAATTTTAAATTTTCTCTTTTTCTCTTTTTCAATAACCCGTTTTTTGTAACAGAGATTACCTCTGATAAAAAATCCTTAATTTCCCTCCCGAATGCACCGGCATTTCCATAGACCGCACCGCCCACACTGCCTGGAATCCCGCTTAGCTCTTCATAGCCTGTAAGTTCATTATCCTCAAGGAAGTTTAAAAATTCAGAAAGGGGAGTTCCCGAAAAGACCTCTACAAGGCCCTGTTTGTTCAAGCTAATCCCTTTGATTTTATTTTTAATAACAAAAAAGGGGAAAAATCTGTCGGAAAAGAGTACATTAGAGCCTTCTCCTAAAAAAAACACCCTTAAGGCTCTCTCCTTTGAGAATTGCAAGGCTGCTTTGAGTTTTTCCTGTGAATCAACTTCTGAGAAAAACAAAGCTCCATTTCCGACTTCTAAGGAGCATACCTCAGCTAATTTGAAATTTCCCTTAATTTCAATGTTTTGATAATCAAAGCTAAACATTATAAATTGTACATATAAACAGGCGGAGTTCTCATGACTTTGTAAACAGGATATATTCTGTATTTATTGCTCCATTCTCTGACAATAACCCTATCAAAAAAATTCCATGCTGCAAGCCCGTCTTCAGAAAGAGGTTCAAGCAAATATGCTACAAGCCTTGAGAGAGGTTGAGAAAGAGATACATAAAATGAGCCTTTCGGGATTTGAACCTCTTTCAAAATCTCTTCTCCACTTAATTTATTTAAATGATGTCCCTGAAAAATTCTTTTTGAAGATTTTATATCAGTTATTTTGAAAACCTTAACTTTATCCTTAAATCCCTCCCCTATTACCTGAACATTTATTCCATGTGTTTTTAATAGCTCGGCTACCTGTTTTTCAGAGGGGAGTAAAACATATCCTTCTGTCAATTTTACAAATTTTTTTGGTTTATAACTTGCAAAGAGAGGGAGTTTATAAGTCTTTAATCTATCTGTTTTTTCCACCAAATAACCTCCGATCCATGGGGGATATTTTTTCTTCTCCTCTTCTGTCAGCTTTCTTACCTTGAAAACATAGCTGTCTATTGTAAAATCATAGGTTTTAACCGGTTCAAAACTCACAGGAAAATCAGAGTTTTTCACTTTGTTTACAGCCCTTAAATCAGCCTCTCTCTCAAGAGCAGCTATTTTATTTATATTTTTATTTGTATATTCCAAAATGGATTTTATAAATGCAAGAGCTCCCTTTACCCTTGTTTTAAAGTCTGCATGGGCATAATTTTCATCCAAAATAGATAACCTGTTTCTCAAACCAAAATAGCAGGTACCGTATCTACCCAGATAAGCGTGATTTCTCCAGCCTTTTGAAGGGTCTTTTCTATCTACGAAATTTCCGTAAGGAATACTCTTAATACCATATTTTTTTTCAAGATTCTTGTCCACTTCGGGAAGCATTTTTTTCCACATAAAATCAATGAGGGTTTGATCTCCCTGAGGAGCCATATTGGGTGCATATGTAACAGGTTCTTGATGATAGGAACCGTCTGTCGTATGCATATCAACAAATAGAACAGGATCCCATCTTAAAAAAATCTTATTTACCAGAGCTTTAACCTCAGGTGTTTCAAGTTTAAGATAATCCCTGTTTAAATCATAGCCCTGACCATTGTATCTTACCCCCGCTTCTTCAGGGCCATTATCTCTTCTGTGCCCCTTTGCTATTTTATCATTACCATCAGGATTAAAAATAGGTATGATTAACACAATTTGATTTTTTAAAAGATCCTCTCTGCCCTCTTCTAAAATCTCTCTCATCAGAATCTGAGTAGCTTCCTTTCCCTCTACCTCTCCTGCGTGTATGTTTGCCATTATAAGAACAGGTAATTTACCTGTAAATCTTAAATCCTCTGGTTTGGAAATTCCCTCTTCGCTTAAAATTACAAGCGGAATCTTTTTACCCTCAGTTGAAGTTGCAAAAAATGTTATTTTCATTTTATCCGGATGGTTTGCTTTCAACTTTTTAAGAAAATCCATTACTTCCTTGTAGGTTGATGTTCTTTTATAATCTGTCTTTTCCGGCACTGTTAAAAGTTTGCTTTCTTTAGCTTTTGAAAAACTTAACAAAAGAATAAAAAGCAAAGACAGGACAAAGAGTTTTTTCTTCATTTTTACCTCTTAATATTTACCTCTTAATAAAATTTGTTTTAGATTTTAACACTTCTTTTTTTTTTAGTAAAATCAGACTAATAGAGTTTCACGCTATCTCCTTTGATCCAGCCTAAGAGTATATTATCTTTTGTAATTTTATACCATCCTCCATATATTGAAAGAATCTTTACTTCCTCTCCTTCCTGAATCTTATAAAGGGGTATTGAAGACGGGTCTGGTTCTGAAAAAACTTTTGCTTCCACCTTTTTTACAACAATACCCCTTTTTTCTTTAAAAAGTTTAAATCCGGAATAGTAGAAAGAAGAAAATGAGATGATTAAGATTAACAGCACTGCTAAAATTTTTAAGATATTAACTTTTCTTTTAAAAAAGAATTTTTTATATAAAAGAATCTGAATTGTAAGCAATAATATTAGCAGAAAACCAAGAGAAAAAATATAGGTAAAGAAGATAGCTTCTCCTGTTTTAGCTTCTTTGTTTATTGTCTTAAGAGCTTTTATTGACCTTTGATAAAGGGGGAAAAGCCTTAAACTTTTCTTTAGATAGTAAACCGCAAAGCCCTTTTCTTCCTTGTTCCAGTGGGCAAGAGCCAAGTTATAATATATTCCTGGACTCTTTTTTATCTTTTCTATTTTTTTAAATATTTCTATTGCTTCATTAAAATTTTTCTTATTTAATTCTTCAATCCCTTTTTTGTATAAAGTGCCAACTGATTCTGCGAATAGTAAAGTCGGTAATAATATTATAAGAAAAAGCAGGCCTTTAACTTTCACTTTCTTTCTCCTCTGTCAATTCCTTAAATATCCTTAATAATTTATCTATTATCTCCTTTTTATCAATTGTTTTATTCTTCTCAGGTGAATACATAAAAGTCTGAATAAAAACAATTAATTCAATAAGCTCCTTAATTTTACTCTCCTTAATTTCTTTTTTAACCAAAAATTCCTTTAATGAACTAATTCCCTCATCAAGAAGCCATCTATTGTATCTATAAAAAAAGAATTTGTTTACAAGAGAAAGTATTTTTTTGCAGAAGATAGCATGATTTTTCTCTTTCCGTATTTTACGCAATTCTCTTTTAATATTAAGTTTGGAGGCCACTTTCTTATTTCTTCTTTTAGCACAGTATGGAAACAAAAGAAATGTTATCATCTCCAATATAATCAAGCCTATTATTATTCTCACTACATTAATAAACTTTAGGAAAAAGGGTGTTTCCCATTCTGATAGATATTTAGTTTCTGTTTCCGGTGGTGGCAACTTTTCTCTGAATATTTTTATACTTTTCGAATAAAAGGGAGCTTCAACCATAATGCTGAAGCTTCTCGTACATGTGTTTTTAAAAATTTTTTTGTCAGGAAGATAAAACCAGAAACAAAAGGATGGAATCTTCAAAAGGCCTCTTTTTTGAGGGACCATCAAAAATGTCCACTCTTTTGTACCATTAATTTTATTTCCCTCATAATTCAGCTCAACTTTAACTTCCGGGGGATAAACATTGAAATATCTGTTTGTTTGAAATTTAGGGAGTTGAACTGATTTTATATTTCCGTCCCCTGATATTTTAATTGTATACCTGATATTTTCTCCTATTTTAGTTTTTATTTTATCTACAGAGGACTTCACCCAGAAAGATCCTACAAGATACATAAAATCTCTTGGTGTGAGCGAAGGAGGTAATCTTTTTACATTTAAAATTAATCTATTGGACTTTCTATAGAGAGTCCTGTTATCCGTAGTGGAAATCTCAAAGGTAATAGGAGGTATTATTACTCTACCTGCTTTTTGCGGGAAAATCGCATATCTTTTAATTATATACTTATAATATGTCTTTCCCTTATCTGTAATTTGCTCTCCTTTTATTTTGCCCGTCTCAGGGAATTCTTCCACCCAGACATTTGAAAGTATAAGAGGTTCCTTTATGATAACACTGTTTATGGAAATATTTGTGATAAGTGAAAAACTCAAAACTACCTGCTGATTAACAATAACATCATTCTCACTCGGGTAAACAATCACCTTAAGTACAGAATTTTCACTCTGAAGGTTCTCTTCTGAAACAAAAATAGTTATAGGATAGGTTGAATACTCTTTCCCCCCATATTTTATCTTAAGGGAAGGTATGGTTAATTCCCCGCTTCTTAAAGGTTTAAGCATCCACGTTATCTCCCTCTCCCTTACCCTTCCTAAAAAGATATCATTCTTTGTCCTTAAAGAACTTTTCTGTCTTATTATTTTAAAATCTTTTAATATTTCCTGAGTATTATAAATTTTTGTAGGAATTCTCTTCCCTTTAACATACAGTTTGAACACAATACTATCATTTATTGAAATAGAGTTAGAACTTATCTCTGTTTTTAAAACAATTTTGTTTTCATCCTTTTGTCCATAGAGATAAAGGGTAATTGAGGAAAGAAAGAGAAAAAAGAATACAGTTTTAAGCTTTTTCATATTTTTTACCAATCTTTATCTCCTGACTCCTTTTTTTCTCTTCTACTGAGAAAATTTTTCAAACTCATCCTCTCAGCATCCTTTATGTAATTTATAATCTGGGAATCCTCCTTTTTAAAGATATTTTTATTCTTTTTTCTCTTTCTGTTTCCACCTTTTTTTTCTCTTTCCTTCTCATTTTTATTTAAAAGAAGTTCAATATTCTTTTTGCAAACAATATCATCAGAATCAATTATAGCAGATTCTTTAAATAAAGTTAGAGCTTTTTCCTTTTCCCCTTTTTTATACATAATATAGGCAAGATTAAACAAAGCTCTCTTTTTAATAGATTTTTCGTTTGTTCCTTTTATTACTTTGATTAAGTATTTTTCAGCAAGTGCATATTCTTTCATTTTCAAATATACAGTCCCTATATTATAGTAGAGAGTTAATGATTTTCTACTGCCTTTTAAATACTGAGAGTAAAGAATCAGAGCTTTTTTATAATCACCTTTCAGATAAAATGTCCTTGCCCTATAAAAATCATATTTTCTCCTCAAAGAAAAATTCAGAGAAAAAATTAATATTACCAATAAAAGTATAACCTTATTTCTTTTTACCATACCAGAAAACTCCGTAAAATATTAAAAGTATAAAGGCAAGGAAAAGTGGATATAAAGATTTATCAGCTTTTTTTACAAATATCTTTTTACTCTTAAATGTTTTTATAACCTTTATCACCTTTTTAGAAACCTCTTTATCTTTAATTTGAGGAGTATTTATTATTACGTAATTTTCACTTCTCTTTATCATATTAATAATGAGCGGTGTGTTAAGTTTTGTTATTACAGTTTGACCATTTGAATCTTTTTTCCATCCTATGATTTTAAAATTATCATTTCTTATAGGAATTGGAGCTCCCTCTGTACTACCTATTCCTATAAAAAATAGCGCGTTCCCGCACTCTATTATCTTTTGAGCCATCTCTCTGGGGGGATCATCAAAGCTTTCTCCGTCGGAAACAATTATGAAAATACTATTTTTTAAAGAATTACATGCCAATGAAGATAAGCTTTCAAGGGCTCTGCCCAGATATGAACCTTGAATACTGTTTATTTCAGGATTAACATCCATTAAATATGTGTTGAAACTCTGAAAATCTGATGTCGGGGGGACAAGTATTTCTGAATCTCCTGCAAAAATAAAAAGGGATAAAAAATCTTTTTTATAAAATTTGCTTGCAATTGAAAGTATAATTTCTTTTGCTTTCTCAAGTCTGTTAGGATAAATATCTTCTGCCAGCATGGAATATGAATTATCAAGAACAAAAACTATGTTTGTTCTATTTTGACTCCTATCTACACTCTCAACTCCCCACCTTGGAAGCATTAAAGAAAGTACAAGGAAAGAAACCCCTGAGATAAATAATATATTTATGAAAAAATCTTTTTTTACTATTCTCATGTATTTCCTTATTTTGTGTTCATCTTTAAACATTAGAAGCAAAATTTTTTTCTTCTTTGAAATCTGAACTATTGACAGGATAAGAATAAGAAGAGGAAAAACAAAAAGGATGTACAAAGATGCTCTTCCAAAATCCATTATGGCACCTCTGTAAAAATAATTAATGAAAATATTTTACATAGTATCAGCAGTATAAAAGATAAAGCTGCAAATAAAGGGGCGAGTCGGATTTTTTTTATCTCCTTTACCACATAGGGACTCTGTTTTTCTTCCTGATCTATTGTAGAAAATACTTTCTCTAACTCTTTGCTATTCTGTGCCCTAAAGTATTTTCCTTCTGTCATTTCCGAAATTTTTTTCATCAAAGGTTCGTCAATTTTTACCTCAACCTTAATATACTCCTTTTCCCCTGATTCATTGTTTATCGGGAAAAGAGCTTCTCCTTTCTTCCCGATACCTACTATATAAATCTTAATCCCTGCTTTTTTCGCTAATTTTGCTGCATCCTCGGGCGAAATTTCTCCCTTATTGTTAACTCCATCTGTTAGAAGAATTATTGTTTTGGCTTTTTCTTTTTCATTTATAAGATGTTTTACAGCCACAGCTATTGCCATACCTATGGCTGTTCCATCCTCTATCATCCCGATTTTTACATTTTTAATTATATCTTTTAAGATTTTGTGTGAAAAGGTCAGAGGAGATCTTACCACAGATTGACCGGCAAAAAGAATTAAACCTATTTTATCCTCCGCTCTTTTTTCAATGAAATCAGAAATCACATCTTTTGCAACTTCAAGCCTGTTTTTTGGTTTATAATCTTCTGAGGCCATGGAGCCAGAAATATCAAGGGCAACAAAGATGTCAATCCCCGAACCAAACTTTTTCTCCACTATTTTTTCAATAATAGGATTTGTTAGAGAGAAAATTAAAAAAAGAATTGATAAAAGGTAGATATAAAAAAGTCTTCTTTTTGTCTTTACCTTTTTCCCCTCTTTTTTTGCAAAATCAAGAAAGGATGCCCCTATACTTTCATCCTTTCCTTTTCTGTACAATCTGTCTATTAAAGGAAGAAACAGTATTAAGATAAAAAATATGGGGTCCTTAAAGCTTACCATTCTCAATCCCATCAATTAAAAAATGCAGAAGATTTAAACTTTTTTTCAGTTCCTCTTTCTCCTTTAAAACACCATACTTCATGGAGTTCAAAGCT
>JALXDT010000086.1 GCA_027070475.1 Candidatus Aminicenantota bacterium
TGTTAGGTACATCCTGAGCTATATAGCCTAAACTTGCCCCATCCTTAAACAGCTTTATCCCCACTGTTCCGCTTATACCCGATGATGTCCAGGTTATTGTGTGAGTTGAGCCTATCTTCCAATTCTCCCCTCCGTGAGGATTTGTTACTGTTATTGAAGCAGCTGAAGAAGAATTTGATATTGTAAATTCTCTTGATAATCCTGCTGCCACTCCGCTCTTCTTTACCTGTATCTGATAATGACTTCCAGCACTGATCGCACCCACTCCTATTATATTATTTATCGTCCAGCTGTAAGATCCTGTGTTAGGTACATCCATCGCTATATAACCTAAACTGGCTCCATCCTTAAACAGTTTAATCCCCACTGTCCCGCTTATTCCACTTGAATTCCAGGTAATTGTGTAGGTGTTACCGATTACCCAATTCTCTCCACCGTGAGGATTTGTTACTGTAATAGTTTGAGCAAAGGAAAAAGCTGAAATGAAAAATAAAAGAAAGAAAAGAATTTTAATCTTTTTTAGCATTTTTTAACCTCCGAATTAAATTGATAAAGATATATTCAAAATCTATACCAAAAATTTAAAGATGAAAATATAAAACTTATCCTTGTAATATAAACTATATTTTTTTACTAAACAAGCTATCTTTAAAAATTGTTACTAAAGAAGAAAATAGAACAATTTTGTCGAAATTTAATACATATTTGTCTTATCCTTTTACCTTTAAACTCTATTAGATATATTTTATAGGTTTAAATCCTTTCATACATTTCTTAAGCACCTTAAAAACTTTCAGCAAATAACTACTAAGAAGTATTTTTATTAAAGCATTAAAGCAATCAGTTAATTTAATTAAGAATCTGTGTTTATTGTTTTTTTCTTCTATCTCTTTGATTTCTATAAATTTATCGGGGATAACTACTTAACAGCAACATGTCACAAAAAGAGCACTCTTGCCCAAAACAATTTTTTTTATAATATCTCTTACCTTTTAGAAAATTGTTTGTCCTTAAATAATTACTCCACAACTATTGTATTATTGTTTTCATTTGATTCTAATATAGAATTTTTTGAGTCAATAGTTATTCTTGCCCTGGGGAATCTTATGCCCAATCTTGAAATAAAATTCGTTTCTCCTGTTTTGTTTAATTCCATGATAACCCACTTCGGCAAAGAAAACTCAAGAATATTTCTCTGAAATTTGATGGAACTTATATTCTCAATTTTAACATATATTTCTTTATCTTTTGGAACAGGTAGTTTTGCCTTCTGGTAATTCAGATTTTTTATCACTGCTTCTATTCCATTTGTTCCTATTTTTGTCCTCCTACTATCAAAAGTCAAATCTGGAAAATTCAGTGTAATTGGGCGACTAATGGAAGTAGTATTTGCTTTATATAATACTTTATAACTTATTCTACAGGTATTATTAGTTTTATTTTTCTCTTTATTTGATGTAGGGTCAATAGACTCAACCTTTATAAAAAGAGTATAATCTCCCGGAGAATCTTTTATTTTTAGTTTTAATCCTTCCATTATTGATTCATTGGCTTTTAATTCTCTATCTCTCTGAAAAGATTGTCCTGTCTTTCCTCTAATAGAAACAAGGGATTTCCCATTACCTCTAACACTCCACGCGATTATTTTATACTTTTTAACGGTTGATGGACCTTTATTTGTAACAGTAACAACAAAATCACCTGTTTCACCTTTTGTAAAAACATCCTTTTTATATCCGCAATTGTAAGCTGAAAGATCAAAATCCTCTTTCTTTTCTTCAACAATTAATTGAGATTTGCTCTCATATTTATTTTTACATTCCAAAGAAGAATCTACCTTATAAACAATAAAAAATTCGGCGAAATACACTCCAGCTGTAAAATCTTTCATGCTATCACTACGAAAAGATAAATTTATTTGCTTTTCCTGTCCTTCTTCAAGTATAATATTTTGTTTTATTTCAAGTCCGTTACGATACTTATTTGAGGTGGAAGTTAAAGATATTCTACCGAATATATCTCCTTTAAAATCCTTGTTAGACTCATTCCTTACTACAATAAAATATTTTACTTCTTCTCCTTCCTTATTTCTATTT
>JALXDT010000087.1 GCA_027070475.1 Candidatus Aminicenantota bacterium
GGAAAATAATTTCCCCCATATAGGAAGTTGTTTTTTCAAAATATTGACAAAATTTAAAGGATTTGATATTAATTAGTAAATTTCCGCGGGAGTAGCTCAGCGGTAGAGCATAACCTTGCCAAGGTTGGGGTCGCGGGTTCAAATCCCGTCTCCCGCTCCATCTTTTTAATACGGCGGCGTAGCCAAGTGGTAAGGCAGCGGTCTGCAAAACCGCGATTCACCGGTTCAAATCCGGTCGCCGCCTTTTTCAAAAAAATAAAAATACTCCCTTACATCCTATAATAAAAATTTTTCTCTTTGAGCTTTTTAAAAAATCAATTTATTCGTTAGCTAAGACAGCTCCCAAAAGAATAGAATAATACTTTGAATCATCTGAATCAGCTCTGGATGTTAAAACCACAGGAGCTTTTGCTCCGACAACTATTCCGGCAAGTAAACCTTTAGCTAATATTGTTGTTGATTTATAAAAAACATTTCCAGTTTCAATATTTGGAAAAATTAGGATATCTGCAAAACCATCTACTGGAGTTTTCAGCCCTTTTATGTCACATGCTTCCTTTGATATAGCAACATCCAAAGCCAGAGGACCATCTACAATAGCTCCTTTTATCTGTCCTCTGTCCGCCATCTTTGAAATAATAGCAGCATCCATTGTTGGTGGCATTTTTTCAGATACTTTCTCATTTGCTGCTATGATAGCTACCCTTGGCTTTTCCACTCCCAATTTATGGGCAGCATCTATACAATACTTTGTCATATCCACCTTTTGTTGTAAGGTTGGTTCCGGAATAATTGCTACATCAGAAACAATAAGAAGTTTATCATAAGTTGGAATATCCAAAACAGCAATATGAGTTAATGTACTCCCTTTGGGTAAAAGTCCTTTTTCTTTGTTTAAGATTGCTTTCATATAATAAATAGTGCTTATCAAACCCTTCATTACTATGTCAGCTTCTCCATTGTGAACAAGCTCTACAGCTTTTACTCCAGATTTTTTTTCATCAGGTTCATGAACAATGGTAAAGATAGAAGAATCTATTCCTTTTTCCTTACATAAAGAAAGAATCTTCTCCTTATCCCCCACAAGGATTCCCTCAACATGTCCTTCATCCACTGCTCTATGAACAGCCATTATTGTGTTCGGATCCTGAGCATAAGCAACTGCCAATCTCTTTTTTCTTCTACCCTTTAAAGCTTTTTCAAGATCTTTTAATCTCTTTATTTCCTGCATTTATTCCTCCTAAAAACTATTTATATAATTTAACCTTTTCTTCACCTTTAAGCACTCTCAATGCACCTAAAGCAAGTGCCTTCATTTCATCCTCTCCCCCATAGACTAAAACTTTTGCTATGAATTTAACTCTTTCAATTATCCAATTAGTAAAAATTTCAGAATATGCAAGACCTCCCGTTAATATAATAGCATCAACATTTCCCGATAGAACAGCAGAAAGAGATGCTATCTCTTTCGCCACTTGATAGGCCATAGCTTCAAATACAAGTTTATATCTTTTATCACCTTCCATTACTTTTTTTTCAACTTCTCTCATATCATTGGTTCCAAGATATGCTACAACACCTCCTTTTCCTGTGATCATCTTTTTTATCTCATCCTTAGTATATTGACCTGAAATCGAAAGCTTAACAAGATCCCATGCTGGAAGACCTCCGCTTCTTTCAGGGGTAAAAGGTCCATCCCCGTTCAGCGCATTGTTAACATCAACTACTTTTCCCTTTCTGTGAGCACCAACGGATATTCCACCACCTAAATGAGCAATTATAAAATTACAATCCTCATATTCTTTGCCTAACTCTTCAGCTGCTCTTCTTCCGACAGCCTTTTGATTTAAAGCATGAAAAATACTTTTTCTTTTCAATTGAGGTAACCCACTTAATCTTGCTATCTCCTCCATTTCGTCAACCACCACTGGATCAACTATATACGCAGGTATCCCCAAAGGCTCTGCTATACTTTTGGCTAATATTGCCCCGAGATTTGAGGCATGCTCTCCGTATTCACCTTTCTTTAAAGTTTCAATCATAAGCTCATTAACAAGATAGGTCCCACTGGGTATAGGTTTTAAAAGACCTCCCCTTCCTACAATGGCAGAAAATTGTTTTAAATCAAACTGGGCATTGGAGAGAACTTTTATTATTACATCTTTCCTGAATTCATATTGATCAATAATTTTCTCAAACTTTGAGAGTTCATTCACAGGATGACTGATATTTTCTTTAAAAACTTCACTATTATCATCAAAAACAGCGAGCTTTGTAGAAGTCGAACCAGGATTAATCACTAAAATTCTAAACATCTATGTCTCAACCTCCAATTATAACAAATTATTACCAGGACTCTTTGTTCTATTTTTCTCTGGATATCTTCATAAGATAAATTAAATTATAAAGACTGGTGCCTACAAATTCATACTCCACCAAAACATCTTCCGGAACTTTTATTATTATAGGAGAAAAATTCCAGATTGCCTTTATTCCTGCCTTTATAACCTTATCCACAACCTGTTGAGCAGAACTTTCAGGAACTGCAATTGTAGCTATTTCAACATCGGGATTTTTCTTTATAAAAGACTCCAGGCTGTTCAAATGATAGACAGGGATATTGTTTCTCTTTTTACCAATCAGAGACTCTTTAATATCGAAAAAAGCAAGAAACTGAATGTTTAATTTTTTAAAATCTTTATACTGAGAGAGGGCGGTCCCAATCTTCCCTGCTCCAATAATGATAATTTTTTTAGGTTTTTCCAGACCAAGAATCTTAATAATATTCTCTTTTAACTCTTCTACCTTATATCCCTTTTTTGTCTTCCCCTTTAAACATGGAAAGTAAAAAAAATCCTGCCTTACTGTTGAAGAGGTAACTCCACTAAGTTCTGCAAGCTCTTGAGATGAAATATACTCTTTATCAGGAGATAATCTTTCTAAAATTTCAACATATTGCCCAAGTCTTATTACTGCTTTCATTTATTATTATACGCCTTTTTTTAACAATTGTCAAATATATAACAATAATTTTATTATTTTGCTCCCCATTTTTTCTTTAATGAGGAAAGTATATCTTCCTTTTCTTTTCTTTTAATCTTTTTCGGTCTATTTTCAAGAGCTTTTAAACTCAATGAAATTCGCTTTAAATCTTTATCAACTGATAATACTTTTACTTCTACCTTTTCTCCCACAGAAACAATATCCTCCGGATTTTTTACAAAATCATGGGAAAGCTCAGAAATATGTATAAGACCATCCTGATGTACCCCAATGTCTACAAAAGCACCAAATTTTGTTATATTTGTAATAACACCTTTTAAAATCATACCTTCTTCAACATCATCAAAATTTTTCACCCCCTCCGTGTATTCAAAAACATCAAATTTTTTTCTTGGGTCTCTACCGGGATTTTCCAATTCTTTTATAATATCAATTATTGTAGGAAGACCAAACTCTTGTGTAATAAACAGATTAGGATCAATTTTTTCTATTAATTTTTTATTTGCTACCAATGAACGTTCTTCTACTCCCAGATATTCTGCCATTTTCTTTACAATAAAATATGTTTCCGGATGAATACCAGTTGAATCTAAAATATTGGAACCATCTCTTATTCGTAGAAAACCTGCGCTCTGTTGAAAAACCTTTTCTCCCATACCTTTTACATTAAAGAGATCCTCTCTCTTATCAAATCTTCCATTTTGATTCCTATACTTAACAATACTTTTAGCAAGGGTATCATTTATTCCCGAAACATACTTTAATAGATGGTATGAGGCTGTGTTCAAATCAACCCCAACCCTGTTTACGACAGAAAAAACAGTGTTATCAAGTTTTTTCTTCAGAAGAGTTTGATTAACATCATGCTGATACTGACCAACTCCTATTGATTTTGGTTCAATTTTCACAAGTTCGGCAAGAGGATCTTGAAATCTTCTCCCTATGGATATTGCTCCTCGGACAGTAACATCATATTCTGGAAATTCTTCCCTTGCAATATCGGATGCAGAATAAACAGAAGCACCAGCTTCATTCACAATGCTTATTATCAAGCTTGAACCATCAAACACCTTTTTAAAAAATTCATAAGTCTCTCTTGAAGCTATTCCATTCCCGATAGCTATTGCTTCTATATTAAACTTTTTTTTCAAAGAAACAACTTTTTCTGTTGATTCTCTAATTTTCTCATATGGTTTTGTCGGATATATTGTATCATGCTCTAAAACTTTTCCCGTTTTATCCAGAATAACTATCTTACACCCTGTTCTATATCCGGGGTCAACACCCATTACTACCAATTCCCCTGCAGGAGGAGAAAGAAGAAGCTGCTCAAGATTTTTTGCAAAAACTTCAATTGCCTCAATATCCGCTCTTTTTTTCAAATCTTTTCTAACCTCAAGCTCTATGGAGGGTAAAACCAGTCGTTTTAAAGCATCTTCCAGATATTTATCGAGAGCTTCTTTTCTGGGATGTTTATTATCATAAAGAATAAAAAATACTTTTGTTTTAATTTTTTCTACATCAAGGAGAATAGAGGATTTTAAAACTTTTTCTTTCTCCCCTCTTCTTATAGCCAATATCCTATGAGAGGGTAAAGAGTTAACTGATTCACTATAATCATAGTATTGCTCAAATTTGCTTCTTTTATTCTTCCATTCCCTTGTTACCCTAACATTTAGTTTGCCTTCTTCAAACATCTTTTTTCGAACAAATTTTCTCAGTTCTGAATTTTCTGCAAATCTTTCTGCTATGATATAACCAGCTCCTTCAATGGCCTCTTTCTCATTAAAACTATTTTTTGATTCATAAATAAATAATTTTGCAATTTCCTCAACACTTCCCTGCTTTTTTTTATCTAAAATCATTTCTGCAAGAGGGAGAAAACCTTTTTCCCTTGCGATGGTTGCCTTTGTTTTTTTCTTAGGCTTAAATGGCAAATAAAGATCTTCCAACTCATTTTTCGAATAGCAATTTTCAATTTTTGCTTTCAAATCAACTGTTAGCTTCCCCTGAGCCTTTATCGTATTTGAAATTGTTTTTTTCCTACTATTTAACTCTTTTACAAACTCTAAAAGATCTTTTATTTCCTGAATATCAACTTCATTAAGTCCACCGCTTATTTCCTTTCTGTATCGAGAGATAAAAGGGACAGTCATTCCCTTTTCCAACAATGAGACAACAGCTTTAACATTCCTTTCATCTTTACCAACTTTTGTTGAAATAAAATTCAGATCATTTGAAAGCATAAATCCTCCTTAAAAAGGAAAGATTTTATCATAAGATCTTAAAAAAGTAATTTAAACTAAATTTTTACCTTAAAAACCTTTCTTCCTCTAAAGCCACTATTCAAATCCGTAATTATTGTATCTATATGAACTTTACCCTTTTTCTTTATTTTAAGAGGAAAAACAAAAGATACATATTTCATTTTTAAAATCTCTTCTTTGGTATATTCAGTCTCTTTTTCCCTCACAAATTTTTCAAAAGTTTTATCCGGATAATAAAGTATGAACTCCACTCTTATTCTTACTAACTCCTTTCCCTCTTTTTCTTTCAACAAAAGTTTTTTCAGAGGTATCTTTATCTTCACACTATTATTTTCTGGGAAATATTTGAATTTAAAATTAATTGGTTTAACAACAACTTTTACATCACTTCCTCCCATAAGAGTATATTTTGCCATTTCAATAGCATCCAAAAGCTCTGTTGAATAAGTAATAAGTTCATATCTTCCGTCTCCCTCTTTATCCACAAACTGAAGTCCCAATCTATAATTTCCGTACAACCAAATCTGAACCCCCTTATAATAGCCTGAAAGCATAGGATAATCCCTTACACTATCTGGAGGGCCTAAAAGTATATAAATTCTACCTCTGTCAGTATCCCAACCCGGTCTTCCCGCTTCTTTGAAAAATCTTGAAGCATACTCAAATCTTTTTTCTATCTCCTCTTTGTATTCATTTACTTCTGTATATGGATTCGGATCTCTTATCTCCCAGAACTCCTTTATAAAAGCTTTTCTTGATTTAGCATCAGGTAAATTCAGAAAAACTTCCTCCTCCTGCTTTGTCATAAGCAAACGAGCTCTTTTATAAAAAGAATCACTGTAAGGATCAAGTTTAACACTCTTGGGAAGATAACAAGAGGCTAAAAACAGTCCTCCAACAACAAAAAGAATAATTAATATTTTTCTCACTCTCCCTCCTCTCCTTTTAAAAGGAATTGTTTTAAAAGACTCCTATAAAAACTTTTAAGGTATCAATTTCCTCCCTTTTTCAAAGCATCTATAATTGATTTAACAGTTGGAGCTTTATCGGAATTTGGAGCAAGGGATAAATATTTCTGAAGTGTTTCTATGGCTTCCTTTACTTTATTTAAAGCTACATAGGTCATACCTAACTGATACCATCCATCTGCAAATTCAGGGTTATGATCTACTGCCATTTTAAAAAATTCCGCAGCCTTATCATACTTAAAATTATTGTAAAAAATAACACCTATGTTATATAAGACATTATAGTCCTTAATTTTCGAAACATCCGCCTTTTGATACCATTCAAGAGCTTTTTCATTCTCTCCTTTATTAATATAGGCATTTCCAATAGCCACAAAAATTTCAGTATTATCTCCTTTTTCCTGTATTGCTTTTTTATAATTTTCTATGGCTTCATCATACTTTTCCATAGCAAAATAGCAATTCCCTATATTTCTATAAATCAGGGTCAGCTTGGGCATATCTTTTAATACAGATTCAAACAAATCAATGGCTTCTTTGTACTTTTTCTGAGCAAACAGTCTGTTTCCCTTTTCTATCTTTTTAAGAGCTTCTTCATTGACATTAACCCCTGCCATCTTTTTCAACTTTATTTCAATTATTGGATTTTTTGTATATGTTTTGACATTTACAGAAATCTTCTTTGGTTCATATCCCGGTTTTTCAAAATCAATATACCATGTTCCGCTTCTTATCCACATGGCTTTCCATTCACCTTTTGAATCAGTCTTAACATTAAAACCAGCAGCAGCTCTCAAACTAAACAATTTAACAGTAACTCCTTCGAGTGGATTTCCGTTTTCATCATAAACAAATCCTTTTAATTTACCTTTACCTGTATATGCAGCTGAAAACATAAAAGATGCAATAAAAGAAAATACAATCACACTTATAATTATTTTTTTCATCAAAACCTCCTTATTTATATAAATTAATTATACTATAAAATATTTTTGTTT
>JALXDT010000088.1 GCA_027070475.1 Candidatus Aminicenantota bacterium
CTTGCAATCAATTTTCTTGATTTTTATTTTCACGGAATCTATTCAAGCTTTAAAAAGAGCTTAAAAAAAATAGAAAAAACATTCATAAAAAACTGAAAAACTAAATTATATTTTTTACTGATATTTTTAAATCTGATATAATTTCCGATGTCCTTATTGGTTTTATGGATAGAATTTATTTTTATCTTATTTCTTATCTATATTTCAGGAGAAAGATTGTCATTTTATGGGGATAGGCTTTCTTCAAGAATGGGAATTTCAGAAGGGTTGATAGGGGTTACGCTTATATCCGCTGTTACTTCACTACCCGAGCTTTTTACAGGTATAAGCGCTGTTAATATTGTAAAAGACAATAATATGCTTTTCGGTGAAATATTGGGAAGCTGTATTTTTAATCTGACTATAGTATCAATAATGAGCTTTGCTTTGAAAAAATCAAATCTTTTCACAATAATTTCAAAAAGATTTAAAAAAACATCTTTACTTACAGGAGGATTACTCCTCTCTGTTGCTTTTTTTCTGAAAGTCAGATTTCCTTCTATAGGATTCATCGGTCTTCAATCAATTATAATAACTTTTTTTTATTTCGGGATTCTCAAAATCATATACAATAAAGAATTTAAACCTGTTGATAAAGAGGAAAAAAGTTCGGAAAGTTTATTGAATATAGTTTTAAAATTTTCAATAGCTTCTGTTGTAATAATTGCTACCGGTCTATATTTACCGGTTCTTGCAAAAAAAATAGCTATAAAAATGGACTGGACATCTACCTTTATGGGACTTTTATTTATTGCAATGATTACATCTTTACCTGAGTTGGTTGTATCTTATTCAGCTGCAAAGAGAGGATTTTTTGGAATTGCCATTGGGAATATATTCGGTAGTATAATTTTTAATATTTTAATTTTATCCATTGTTGACATTTTTTACATAAAAGGAACTATATGGAAAATCGAAAGCTGGTCTAATTTCTGGACAGCTATTGTTGTCGGTGGGATATCAATCTTCGCCGCTTTTTCAGGTAAAATAATTAAGAGTAGAATATCTCAAATTATTGTATCTCTGATTATCATTATTTTGTATATTCTGGTTCTCTCCTTATCTTTTGTATCTTAAATGAGCTCAAAAGATTATATTGAGATAGAAGGAGCAAGACAGAATAACCTGAAAATTGATAAAATAAAAATTCCTCTTTATAAGAATATTGTGATTACAGGAGTATCGGGAGCTGGAAAATCCTCCCTTGTAATGGATACCATATATGCGGAAAGTCAAAGAAGATTTTTTCTCTCTCTTTCAACTTTTGCAAGACAGTTCTTTGAAAAAATTCCATCTCCTGATGTGAAATTCATAAATGAGCTTCAACCCTCCATAGCAGTCATAAGAAAAAGTTTTATAAAAAACCCACGATCTACTGTTGCCACCATAACAGAGATTTATGATTTTTTAAGAATACTATTTGCAAAGAAAGGAAAACCGTACTGTCCCTCCTGTGGAAGAGAAATTATAAAATATAATCCTGAGTCTTTGAAAAAAGAAATTTTAGAAAGATTTTCAGGCATGAAAATAAATTTTGGTTTTATTACAAATAAGGAGTTAAAAGAAATCTATGGAGGAGGCTTTTTATATGCAATAGTAGATGGAAAGAGGGAATCCATTTTTAAGGTCAAGTCCAATCCCATTTATGTTGTGATTGATACACTTATTGTTAAGCCTTCGGAAGGAGAAAGAGTTTTTGAAGGAATCCTGACAGCTTTTCACTGGAGTAATAGTTTTTTTGTGGAAGGAGGAGGTAGAATTCATCTGTACTCGGGAGATTTTTCTTGTCCCTACTGTAAGCTAAAAATACCTCCCCCTGATTCAGCACTATTTTCTTTTAATTCCTCAAAGGGAGCCTGTCCTGTCTGTAAAGGGTATGGAGATATTATTGAGATTGATATAAAGAAAGTCATTCCTGATTCTGAACTCTCAATCGAAGAGGGAGCAATAGAACCCTTTGAAAAACCTGCTGCCTATGAATTAAAAGAGGAACTGGTAGAGTTTTGCAGAAAAGAAAAAATCCCACTGAATAAGCCTTTCAAGAAATTAAAAGATATTGAAAAAAAATTGATTATAGAGGGTGGAAAGGGATACTATGGGGTTAAAGGTTTTTTCCAATGGCTGGAAACAAAAAAGTATAAAACCCATGTAAGAGTTTTTTTGAGTAAATACAGAAAGTATACTGAATGTCCTGCATGTAAAGGGAGCAGATTGAACAGGGATGCACTTTCCTATAAAATCGAAGGAAAGAATATGGGGGATATTATAAATATGGATATCGGGGAATTTAAAAAGTTTATAGACACAATAAGTGAAAAATGGAAGGAGGATAAGGCGGTAAAAACAATTATAAGTGAATTAAGGGAGAGAGCAAACTATCTTATAAAAGTAGGTCTTGAATATCTTACTTTGAAGAGAAAGACTTTTACACTTTCCGGAGGGGAAGCTCAAAGAATCTCTCTTACAACGGTTCTTGGAACTACACTTTCTGATACAATGATTATAATAGAGGAGGTTTCAAGAGGGCTTCATATTTATGATTTCAAAAACCTTGTGGAAATTATAAAAGAGTTAAAGGGAAATAAAAATTCTCTCTTAATGATTGAGCATTCGGAGGATGCAATGAAAATTTCAGATGAAATTATTGAACTTGGCCCCGGTTCCGGAGAAAAGGGTGGAAATATAGTCTTTCAGGGGAACTTTAGAGAATATCAAAAGACAGATACTTTTTTAGAGATAAAAAAAGGTTTGACTGTTAATTATGAAAAAAAAATTCAGGATCATCCTGATTATTTGGAAGTTTGGGGAGCAAAAAAGTATAATATCAATGATATCGATTTTAAAATACCTCTTAAGAACCTGATAAGTATAACAGGGGTTTCGGGCGCTGGAAAGAGTACACTTTTATATGAAATCCTTTATAAAGGGTTAAAAAAGGAAGAAATAAATTATAAAAAAATCAAAACAGCCGGGATAAGAAAAACAATTTACATTGATGATTCATTACCCTCAAGAAGTACGAGGGCCACTGTTGGTACATATTTAAAGCTGATGGAACCAATAAGAACCTTTTTCTCAGAACTTCCTGAATCAAAAGCAAAAGGTTTTAAAAAAGCTCATTTTTCATTTAATAGAAAAGAAGGACAATGCCCCGAATGTAAAGGGACCGGTTTTATCACGGTTGAGCTTCAATTTCTATCCGATATGAATCTTTTATGTGATGAATGTAATGGAAAAAGATTCAGAAAGGAAATTTTAGATATCAAATACAAGGGGAAAAACATTTATAATATAATGGAACTTACACTAACTGAGCTTGAAGAGTTTTTCAAAATAGAGATTCCTGTTTTGGAAGAAAGGCTCAAAATAACAAAGGATCTGGGTATAGATTACTTAAAATTAGGGCAACCAATTTCCACTCTCTCTGGTGGGGAAAGCCAGAGAATAAAGCTTTCAAAATACTTTTCAAATGAAAAGGTAAAAAACACACTTTTTCTTATTGATGAACCCACTGTTGGTCTCCATCCAAAAGATATTCAGAAAATAATTGAGACTTTCAGAAAATTTTTAAAGATGGGAGCTACAATTGTTGTAGTTGAGCATAATCCGTTTTTTATCCTCTCTTCTGATTATGTTATTGACCTTGGACCGGAAGGGGGGAAAAAAGGGGGAAAATTAATTTATCAGGGGGATCTTTCAGGCTTATTAAATAATACCTTTTCTCTTACAGGAAAAATGTTAAGAGAAATGATTAATTAAAAAACTCCTTTTTTACTGATAATAAACTTATTCCTTTAGATAAGATTTTTATAAAGAAAAAGGGTAAAGGAGAATATTGTTTAGTAAATGGTTAATCTTTTTTCAATTTTAATTTTGAAAAAAGTTCTCTCTTGAATTAATCTTGTTAATGAAATAAAATTATTCTGGAGGGAAAATGGTTTATAAAAAAGAAAGAACATTTTTCAAGAGGGGGAAAGATGAAGTTTAAAATAAAAAAATTTAAAAAAAATGAAAATAGACTTCAGCTCTTGGAGGAGGAGAATAAAAGACTTAGGGAAACTATTCAAGAATTATCCATTCTAAATGATATTGCAATAGCAATAAGTACTACCCTTTCACTTGATAAGATTATAAATTTGATAGTAGATAAATGCATTAAACATTTTGAGGTTGAGCAAGGTGCTATTATGTTAGTAGAGAACAAAAGAGAAAAACAACCTGCTCTTTACACTATGGTGCGGAGAATTGATCAAACGAATTACCTGGTGCCTTATAGACTAAATGAACAGTTGATAGAGTGGATGCTAACCGATTCAAAGCCATTAATAATAAATGATATTTCAAAAAACAAGAAGTTTATAAAGTCGGATTCTGGTCAGTTTAAAATTCATTCTCTTGTTGCCGTTCCCTTAATTACAAAGAATAAAATGATCGGAGTTCTGGCTCTTTTTAATAAAAAAAATAAAAAAGGATTCACTTCTGGAGACCAAAGGCTTTTATCAATTATTGCAACAGAATCAGCTCAGGTTATTGAAAATGCAAGGCTTTATAAACAGGAGCAAGAATTTAAAAGGATTAAAGAAGAACTGAGAATGGCTTTTCAAATCCAGAGAAACCTTCTTCCTAAAGAACTCCCTTCTGTCAAAAACTATGACATTGCTGCAATTAATATTCCTGCAAGGAGTGTAAGTGGGGATTATTATGATTTTGAAGATAGTTTTAAACCTGATATATATTTCTGCGTTGGAGATGTTTCAGGAAAAGGAATGCCAGCGGCTCTTTTAGCAGCAAATCTTCAGGCAACATTGAGAGGTCAGCTATTTTTAAACAATTCTATTGGTGTAATTTTAAAAAATACGAATTTTATTTTATACAATAACTCCAGTCCTGAAAAGTTTGCTACACTCTTTTTCTCTTCCCTGAATTATGAAACTCATCTTTTAAAGTATAGCAATGCAGGTCATAATCCTCCTCTATTTTTCAAAAATAATGGTGATAAAATAATAAGATTAAAGGAAGGGGGAATGATTTTAGGAATTATGGAAAACTCTGAGTATGAAGAGGGAGAGATTAAGTTCGAAAAAGATGATCTACTGGTAGTTTTTTCTGATGGTATAACTGAAGCAATGAATACAAATGATGAGGAATTTGGTGAGGATAGACTTATAAAAGCTGTAGAGGAAAGAATAGGAGAAGATGCTAACACAATAGTAGACTACATAGTAAAACAGATAAGAAAGTTTGCCGGAAAAAGACCCCAGAATGATGATATGACAATTATTGCAATAAGAAGAAAAGCTTGATAATTTCTATTCTGATGTGCAGGCTAAATTGAACAGGCGAGGAATGAACGCAGCGCTATTTTTTTGTTGCTATGGTAAAGTTTTTATATGTACTATGTTCAGGATGGATTCTGGGAATAAAATTAAAAGCAAGAAATAAAATATCTGTTCTGGTTTTTTATCAATATATAATAACCCGCTTATTTTTACCCAATGTAAAAAATGGCAGACTTGTTGGATTAAATATAAATTTAAACTTTCTCTTCAAGTTTTTTTGTTTGATTTTTAAATGTTTCTAAGATTATAATAAAAATTAAACAATTAATAAGGAGATGAAAATGATAAAAGTTAATGAATTTTCAAAAATTTATGACAACCCTGCTGAACTTCTTCAGTTTCTCATAAGGTTTAATACAACAAATCCTCCTGGGAATGAAAGGGAGTGTGTTTTATTCATTAATGATATTTTAAAAAATGCAGGAATTGAGACAAAAATTTTAGCAAGAACACCTGAAAGACCAAATCTTATAGCTAAAATAAAGGGAAAAGGTAACAAAGAGCCCTTTCTTTTATACGGCCATGTTGATGTAGTCACAACAGAAAATCAGAAATGGGATTATCCTCCCTTTGAAGGGAAGATTGTTGATGGGTATGTATGGGGAAGAGGAGCCCTTGATATGAAGGGCGGAGTTTCAATGATGCTATCCGCATTTTTAAAGATAAAGGCTGAAAATATAAAACCTCAGGGGGATATTATTCTTACAATAGTGCCCGATGAGGAAGCTGGAGGTGATTTCGGGGCAAAATGGCTCGTTGAAAACCATAAGGAGCTTTTTAAAGGAGTGAGGTATGCAATAGGGGAGTTCGGGGGATTTACCTTAACAATAGGAGGTAAAAGATTTTATCCGATTCAGATTTCTGAAAAACAGATAAGCTGGATAAAAGCAAAGTTCCGAGGGCCGGGAGGCCATGCTTCAATGCCTGTAAAGGGTGGTGCAATGGCAAAATTATCCAGATTTTTAAAAATAATAGATGAAAAAGAGCTCCCGGTCCATATAACTGAACCTGCAAGATTAATGATAGGGTCTATGGCTGATGCTTTAGGCGGAATGAAGGGCTTCATGCTCCGTCGTCTCCTTAACCCCTCTTTTACAGATAAAATTTTAAATATTTTAGGAGAAAATGGCTCCTTTTTTAAACCTCTTCTTCATAATACAGTAAGCCCCACAATCCTACATGGTAGTGATAAGATAAATGTAATACCGCCGGAGGTTTCTGTGGAGCTTGACGGAAGGATTCTTCCTGGTTTTAAACCTGATGATCTGATCAAAGAGATAAAAGAAATTGTAGGGGAGGATATTGAAATTGAAGTTATAAGATATGATGAAGGGCCTTCTAAACCTGATATGGGATTATTCAAAACTCTTTCCTATATTTTAAAGGAGTTTGACCCTGAGGGAATTCCCATACCTCTGCTTTTAGGAGGGGTAACAGACGGAAGATTCTTTTCAAAGCTTGGAATACAAACATACGGCTTTTTACCAATGCAATTGCCTGAAGATTTTAATTTTGCAAAAACCATTCATTCTGCAAATGAGAGGATTCCTGTAAGAGCTCTTGAATTTGGAAGAGATGCAATCTTTAAGCTCTT
Organism: Candidatus Aminicenantota bacterium; assembly: GCA_027070475.1. GTDB lineage: Bacteria > Acidobacteriota > Aminicenantia > JAMOAD01 > JAMOAD01 > JALXDT01. The sequence goes on from JALXDT010000088.1 coordinate 6,973, forward strand.
GAAAGAATATAGATGATTTCTGACAAAATTCATAATCTCCGGGAGCTGAAAGAAATATTTAGTAGATTTTTGTCTTTTTATTTCAACTATGAATAAGAATACCTCTTAAATTTATGCAGATTAACAAGAAAAGCTTTCTTGATAAAAAAAATTTTTACTGTTATTATTCAATGGGATGAAAAGGCTTTTGGCTTATTTCTTTACTTTGTTTTTTTTTATTTT
>JALXDT010000089.1 GCA_027070475.1 Candidatus Aminicenantota bacterium
GCCCTATGTTCCAGTATTTAAAGAGAAAAAGGAGATTATTAATAAAATAATCAGTGCGGACTATTATGATTACTTAAATAAAGTAATTGAATTCTGGGAAAAAGAGCACTCAAAGGGTATGCAGATCGAAATTCCGGAAAAGAAGGTAAATGATACCATAAAAGCAGGTTTTACCTATCTTCTTATGGCAAGGGATACACTTAAAGACGGAAGAATTGAGCAGCATGTCAATCAATTTCAGTATGATAAATTTTACCCGAGAGATGGAGCATATATGGCAAGGGTCTATGATATGTACAATAGAAAAGAGCTTGCCAAAGAAACAGTTGATAATTTTATCAGATATGATCAAAAGGGAAACCCAATTTCATTTTTAAGTATTTATCCTGATGATTGGGGACAAATTCTCTGGGCAATCGGAGCCTATTACAGAACATTTAATGATATCAATTTTATTAAGAAGATTTACAAATTAATACCCACTCATTTTGATAAATTCATAAATCTCTGCAAAAAGGATCCTCTGGGCATTTGGCCTTCTGCAGGACCATATGACAATGAAGCTATAAACGGACACTACACAGGACACAGTTTCTGGGCACTTTTAGGGATGAAAGAGGCTATCAATATTGCAAAAACATTAAATAAAACAGAAGATGAAAGATTTTATAAAAAAATATACGAAAAATACGAAGATGTTTTTAAAAAAATATTTTCCAATATTTTGAAAAAAACAGAGGGATATGTACCCCCGGGACTTGATGTTCCAGAAGATGGTTATGATTGGGCAAATGCCTCCGCAGGGGTTTATCCCTTTGAAATCTTCTCTCCATTTGAAAATTTTGTGAACTCCACTGTATCCCTCATAAGAAAGTATAAATACAGAGAGGGAATAATGACATATGGTCCCAATGCCTATGCAGTTTATCTTGCAAAAAAGAGAGGTAAGGATTTAAAACCCGGTTGGCTTCATCACTATGAGACATTTTATGTTACGGAAACTCTTCTTGCGATGGGAAAGCAGAGGGAGGTTATAGAGGATCTTTACTCCATACTTGCTCATACGGGAAGTACAAATGATGGTTTTGAATTTTCGGTAAAGCCGTGGGATAACAGAGATCCAGGACATAACCTTCCTCCCCATGGATGGTTTGCAGCAAGATACAATGAGTTAATCAGGAATATGCTTTTAAGAGAATTCGGAAATGAACTTCATCTATTTTCAGCTATTTCTCCGGAATGGATTAAACCGGGGAAAACAATTAAACTTAGCAATGGCATAACCTATTTCGGGAAAATTTCCATGGAATACAGAGTGAAAAAAGATGGGGCTGAAATTGATCTGAAAACTCAGTTTAGAAAAAAGCCTGAGAAAATTTATCTACACATCCCCTATTTTGTCAAAATTAGTAAGGCTATTGTTGATAATAAAATTATAAAAATCAAAAAATTAAAATATGATAGTGCAATAATTATTCCAAGTAGTGCCAAAAAGATTATATTCAAATGGAAGATCATCCTTACAAAACAACTGAATTTCAAAAATGCAGCAAGATCTTTACTTAAAAAATATCATTCAAGAGAGAAGAATTTTGATAAAAGATACCTTTTTTGAAAAAGATCAGAAGGTTTGAAAATTTTTTAATTTTAAATACAAATAAGTTGGAAAGTCAGATTATCTGTTGGTATTGATAATAATCAAATTCTCGTTTATTATATTCTCTTTGAGTTTACAAAGGAGGAGAGATGAGTTTATCTAAGAAAATCTTTTTTGTTTTTGTATTGATTTTAATAATCGTGCTTGTGGGAATCTTGATATTTCTTAAAAGCACTGCACCCAATTATAAGGGAACTATACTATCAAAAGATGTTAAAGGGAGTATTTTAATTGAAAGAAACAGATGGGGAATACCTAAAATAGAGGCAGACAATCTGGATGATCTGTTTTTTGCAATAGGATATTTACATGCTCAGGATAGACTTTTTCAAATGGACCTTTCAAGAAGATTGGCAAAAGGAGAACTTTCTGAAGTTTTTGGAAAGATTGCCTTTGAAACAGATAAATTCCATAAAGAGCTTTTGCTTGATGAATCCATTGATGAGAACTATGAAACTTTGAAAAAAGATCAGAAAGTATATTCTTTGATAAAAAGCTATTGTAGAGGAGTTAACTATTTTATAAAAAACGGGAAATTACCGATTGAATTTAAAATTTTAAAATACAGACCTTCAAACTGGGAGATTAAAGATGTTTTAGCTATTTTAAAAAACATGGAGGTGGTTCTGGAAGATTCTGGAGCAGAGATTACAAATATGAATCTTATAAGAATTTTCGGGAAAGAAAGGGGCTCCCAATTAATATACGGAAATTTCGGAAGTTCAATTGTTAATGAAAAGGAGTATGAAAAAATTTATGGGGGCAAAACTCTCTCAAAATTAATGGAGATTGAAAAGAGAGTTAATGAAAAGGTTGTAGGAAGTAACAATTGGGTTGTCTCGGGGAGCAAAACTGACACAGGAAAGCCTTATCTTGCCAATGATCCCCACCTTCCAATTAAGTTTCCAGGATACTTTTATCAAATTGTGGCAAAGGTAAGAGGAACGGATATTGAACTTTCGGGAAATACGCTTGCAGGTATTCCCCTTATAGTTATTGGAAGAAATCATTACCTTGGCTGGGGATTTACAAATGTCGGAACAGATGTAATAGATTATTTTATTTTAAAAACAAACCCTGATAATAAAAATCAATATCTTTTGGATGGCAAATGGGTTGATTTTAAAATTATTGAAAAAAAGATAAAAGTTAAGGGTGAGGGAGAAAAAACAGTTAAGGTTAAAACCTCTGTATTTGGGCCTGTTATAGAAAAAAATGGAGTTTCTATGGCAAGACACTCCGTACTTCTATATCCTACCCATGCGTACAAGGGTATTTTCATTATGAATTTTTCAAAAAATATAGATGAGTTTATAAAAGGAGTTTCCTATTTTACCGCACCAGCACAAAATATTGTTTTTGCCGATAGAAAAGGAAACATCGGATACTATCCCTCGGGGGCAATCCCAAAAAGAACCAAAGGAGACGGGGCCTTACCAGTGGAGGTTACAAAGCTCAGTGAATCATGGAAGGGATTTTATGAGGAGAGGGAAAAACCAATTTTGATTAACCCTGATAAAGGCTATATTATCACCGCCAACAACCCTGTTTTACCTGAGGAAAAGCTACCTATTTTTTCAAAGAGAAACTATGTCTCATTCAGAGCCGATAGGATAGAGGAGCTTTTTAAAAAGAAAAGAGTTTTTACAATTAATGATATGAAAGCAATTCAGCTTGATCCATTTTCAAAACCCGCAGAATTTTTAATAAGTTCTATCAAAAATTTTAATTACAAGGATGAAAAAGTTAACTTCATACTAAATAAGTTTAAAAACTGGGATTTTAAAATGAATAAAGGAATAAGCCCCTTTTTATTCTACAGGTTTGAAAGATATCTTGCCAGAGAGATCTTTTCAGATGATATAAAAAGGGAAGAGGATAAAAAATTTATCTCTGTTTTCTGGCTTTATAGGATAATGAAATATCCAAAATTTAAAAATGGCGAGAGTTTTAAATCCTGGGTTGATGATAAAAACACACCTAATAAAGAAAACTTTAAGGATATTGTTGAAAGAGCTCTTTTAAAAACGTACGAGGAATATAAAAGAGAAAGTGAAAAAAGAAGCTTGAAGTGGGAAGATATTCACAAGATATTATACAGACATCCTCTTGGAAGAGTTAAACTATTAGGATACTTTTTTAACAGAGGACCATTCCCAATAGAGGGAGGAAGATCAACTATTTTAAGAGAAGATTTTAATCCTTTTAAAAACTTTTATGTCACTGGTCTCTCAACCTTTCGAATGATATTGGATTTTTCCAATCTTTCGAAATCCATTCTTGTAAATTCCACCGGCCAATCGGGAAATTTTTTAAGCCCTTTTTATGATGATCAGATCTCTCTCTATGTTAATTTAAAATATAGAATAATGGATGATTTTTCAGAGATTAAATATAGAATAATAATTAAACCTGAGAGGTAAAGATGAAAAAAATATATCTTCTTGTTCTTCTTCTCTTATTTAATGTTTCCCTATTCTCAAGAGGAAGAATAAGAGACTACGGAATAAAAATTGGTATCCTTAAAACAGGAAAATACAATGCGATAACAGATGTAGAGGGTGTTTTGGTGGGACACAAAACAATAATAAAGGGAAAAGATATAAGAACCGGTGTTACGGCTATTCTTCCCCACACAGGGAACATCTTTATGGAAAAAGTTCCGGCTGCAATCTATGTCGGCAATGGTTTCGGAAAACTTGCAGGCTATACTCAGGTAAGAGAGTTAGGTAATATTGAAACACCGATTATTCTGACAAATACTTTAAGTGTACCAACAGCAGCAGATGCCCTTATTGATTATATTTTATCATTCCCTGAAAATAAAAATATTCGTTCAATAAATCCGGTAGTGGGAGAGACAAATGATGGCTGGCTTAACAATATTCAAAAGAGAGCTGTTAAAAAAAGTGATGTGATAGAGGCAATAAAAAGTGCAAAAAGTGGACCTGTTAAAGAAGGTAATGTGGGAGCTGGCACAGGGACAATCTGCTTTGGTTTTAAAGGAGGAATAGGTACATCTTCAAGGGTTCTTCCTGAAAATTTGGGAGGATACACTGTCGGAGTTCTGGTTCAAACCAATTTCGGGGGCATACTTCAGATAAAGGGATTTCCAGCAGGAATTTTCTTAAACAAATATTATTTAAACAAAAAACTAAACTATAGTCCTGATGGATCCTGTATGATTGTCATTGCAACGGATGCTCCTCTATCATCAAGAAATCTATACAGGCTTGCAAAAAGAGCAATGCTCGGTCTTGCAAGAACAGGAGGCATAAGCTCAAATGGGAGCGGAGATTACATAATAGCCTTCTCAACGGCAAAAAACCTTAGAATAAAATACAATTCAAAATCAAAATTAAGAGAAATAAAGGTATTAAGAAACTCTGCAATGAGTCCCCTTTTTGAAGCTGTGATAGAGGCCACGGAGGAGGCTATTTTAAACTCCCTTTTCAAAGCTAAAACCATGGTTGGAAGAGATGGTCATAAAATTGAAGCCCTGCCTGTATCAAAGATTATTGATAGAATCAGGGAATAACTTAAATTAAATTTTATAAACATTATAATAACTTGAATTTTTGAGAAAAGAAATAATTGTTTTTCTCTTCTTTAACATATTACCTAATCTTTTCTTTAATTCTATTATTAATATAAGATTGTGCTTAGTCAGAAGTGCTGTTTATCATTATCCTGAGAACAAGTTAATTTAAGTGGTTAAAAACTACTTTTCTTTATTATCTCAACTATTTGAAAATTAGATAAATTATTCAAAGAAACGACTTTTTTTCCTATTTATTTGAATAAGCTTAAATTCTTTTCCATGGGCAGGTTTTATGAATTTGACTTTTTTATTTCTTAAAAGTTCCCAAGCTTTTTTACATTTTATCTCCCCCTCTATAATATTTTTTTCAGGAGGCAAATCACCGATAAAAGCAATTCCATTATCAAGCACCAAACTTATACTATCCTCAGTATGGCAATTAGTAATTAAAACCTCTCCCAATATTCCGATTGAATCTAACCATTTCCTTGAACTTTCTACCTCTAAAACCTTTATTCTATTAATATCTATTTTTTCATAATCCATACTTTTTCTTTTAATTAAATCTTCCATTTCAGAAATACTCTCTATTTGATTTTTTAAAACAATAAACTCAACCCCTTTATTTAAAAGCATCCCAGATAATCCGGCATGGTCAATATGAAAATGTGATACAATCATCCATTTAATATTATCTACCCTAAACCCCCTTTCTTTTAACAAACCTTTATACTCCCTGTAAGTTCCCGGCCATCCAGTATCAAAAGCAAGAAAACTATCCTCATATTTACTTGATTTAATAAAATAGTAATTAGTACTTTTATAACTTATTCTTAAAATATCCACACTTAACTATAATCCAAAGTGCATAAATTATCAATGTTTTTTGTTAGTACAAGAACACTTTAAAAAAGTTCCAACCTATTATCTTTCTTTTTTTACTTGCTTTCCAAGATAGCATATGTGTCTAAATTGTAAAATTCTTTTAAAAGTTCGTAAAGTTCCGAACTATGCTTTTTCAGAACAGAGGGAGCTTCAAAGAAATATTCTGTTGCAACTGCAAAAAACTCTGCTTCATTGGTCGCAGCATAATCCCTTATGTAAGGCTTTTCTCTAACTCTCTTCCACTCCCTATGAATGATTTTTCGCCATCTGTTAGCCTTTGTGGGCAAAATTCTTGAAAGCGGAACACCTGCAGCCTCTCCATCTTCAAAATCAAAAAAGTGAGCTATCTCATGATAGATAACATTGTATCCATCTCTGTTGTTTGAAAAACTGTAATTTAGCCCTCCCTCAGTTACAATGAGAGGGCCTCTCTTTGAAGCCATTCCCGTTATATTACCCTTATTCATATTAAACTCTCTGTCAATCGTATTTGAAGGATATACAACTATACTATCCTTAAAAGGTGGCTCCCATTCAGGCCTTCCGTTTAACATTGAAGCCACAGCCCCGGCTATTATCACTTTTTTATCCTCATCAATAGCTCTGCCCTTTGTTCCCTCTATGGAAAAAGAAGAAAGAAAAATCTTAACATCATTCTCAAATCTTTTTTTTCTATCTCCTGAAATGGCATTGTAAAATAATAGTCTTTCGCTAAGTAGCTTTCTCCATCTTTGAGGGAATTCGGACTTAAGAGCCTTTAACCTTTTAAAACTTTTTTGCAAACTAAAAAAAAGATAAATTAATTCAACAAAAAATCCGATTAAGAAAATCCAGAAGTTTTCAAAAATCACATAAAATACAATTGTAAAGAAAAAAATCAGTAATGAGTTTACAATAAGAAAAACTTTATCTATTTTATAGATTACCTGCATTTTTAAAAGCATAAAGGAAGATTGATACTGAAACAGAAAGGTTTAAAGATTCAAAACCTGTGGGAGATTCTATCTTTACCGAATAATCACACTCTTTTTTAGGTTCAGATGATATTCCCTTATCTTCACTTCCGAAAAGGAGAATGAATTTACCCCTCTTTTCCATT
>JALXDT010000090.1 GCA_027070475.1 Candidatus Aminicenantota bacterium
GAAGTTGAGGTATGAATTATTTTATATTAAAAATATGAGTTTTATTTTTGACCTGATTATTCTTTTAAAAACATTCAAAACTGTTCTTAATTTTAAAGGCAAATAAAATTTTTATAAATTTTTTAAGCCGCAGCAGATATGATAAAATATTAAAGATTCTAAAAAGGAGTAATATATGACAGAGCATAATGCACATAATACCTGTTGGAATTGCCCGCTGTTTGAATTTAAAGGTGGTGTTGATTTCAGAGCTTGCGGTCAGAGTTCTGGTGAACTTGAAGAGGGTTTCAATTTAGGTTCATGTAAAAGAAGACCTGAACTCGGGATTTTTGACCCTTCTTCTGTAAACTTTGAAGAGTGTCCTGAATGGGAAAAATCCGAGTATGGTTATAAATTAAAAAAGATGAAAGTTATGATTCTCGGTATAGACGGATATCTCGGCTGGAGTCTTGCCCTATGGTTAGGAAGTCTTGGATATGAGGTAAGCGGAATAGATAATTATAGCAGAAGGAATTGGGTTAAAGAAAAGGGTTCTCACACAATAGTACCCATTGCTCGTATGACTCAGAGATTAAAGAAAGCAAAAGAGGTACTTGGAATTCATATAAATTTCAGAGAGATAGATCTTCTGGAGAGGAATAAGTTCAGAGAGTTTCTTGAAGAGGTTAGGCCCGATGCGATTGTTCACTATGCTGAAAATCCTTCCGCACCATACAGTATGGTAGATGATGACCATGCTGTTTTTGTTCAGACTAACAATGTGATGGGTACTTTGAGATTATTATTTGCAATGAGAGATATAGTACCCAATGCTTCATTGATTAAATTAGGAACAATGGGAGAGTATGGGACACCCCTTACCGGCAGACCTATTTTTGAAGGGCTTTTCCCTGCGGATGCTGTATTAAAATGGGGGGAAAGAGAGTGGAGTCTGGGAGGAGAACTTACGCCGAGGGACCCTGTAAGCTTTTATCATGTATCAAAGGTTCAGGATACCTTTAATGTTTATGAGGCATGTAAATACTGGTGGCTTAGATCCTATGATGTGATGCAGGGAGTTATTTACGGAGTTCATATTCCTGCCTTTGAAGAAGATGATGATTTAAGAACAAGGTTTGATGTGGATGAATGGTTCGGAACCGCAATAAATAGATTTGTTGCTCAGGCTGTTGTTGGTATTCCTCTGACAATATACGGGTCAGGACATCAAAAGAGAGGATTTTTAGCGCTTTCGGATGCAATGCAGTGTATGACAAGACTTATAAATAATCCTCCTCCACCGGGAGTTTATGATGTTGTAAATCAGTTGTCGGGGGTTTACTCTTTAATGGATCTTGCAAAAACTGTTGCAAGAATCGGAAGAGATGAGTTTGGTCTTGCTCCTAAAATACAGAGGCTTGAAAATCCGAGAGTGGAAGCTGATGAGCATCCTTATGAGGTTATATACAAGAACTTACCTGATAGGTTTGGCTTTAAACCCAAAGTAACCCTTGAAGAGGAAATATACAGGATGTTTAAACTTTTGACAAAGCCTCATATTAAATCAAGAATTGAAGAAAAGAAACATGTTATTTTACCTAAGACTCACTGGTCAGGAGAAAAGAGAGAAGCAAAGGTAATAGAGGTTATTGATAAATTTTAATTATAAAGTATAAAAATGTGGGATTTAAAAGCTGTTGATGAAAAAGAGTTTTATGACAAAGTGTTAAATTGCAAAAAGCCTGTTTTCATAGATTTCTGGGCTGTTTGGTGTCCTCCGTGCAGAATGATGGAGCCTCTCTTAAATGATATTATGAATATGTATAAAGATAAGGTTGAGTTTATTAAAGTAAATGTTGATATAAATAAGAAGATTGCAAAAGATTATGATATCCAAGGAGTGCCTTCTTATATGATTGTAAAAGGGAAAAGGAAGATTAAAGAAATAATAGGAGCGTCATCAAAAAAGCAGCTTGCTGATTTGATAGAGGATGCGATTGAAATAATTAATAGTAATGGGGAAGAATAAAATAACAGCTCTTATTCCCGCTTACAATGAAGAAAAGAGAATAGAAAGGGTAATATCAGAAGTTAAAAAATATGTGGACGAAATTGTGGTCATTGATGATGCAAGTAAAGACAATACCGCGGAAGTAGCCGAAAAGTTAGGAGCAAAAGTGTTTGTCAACAAAACAAATCTTGGTTATCTTAAAAATATTATAAAAGGAATAAATTTAATAGATTCTGATATTATTGTGACGATTGATGCTGACGGAGAACATCCTGCCAAGAGAATTCCTGATCTTGTAAAACCAATTGAAAATGGGGAGGCTGATCTCGTTTTAGGTAAAAGAAGGAAAATCCCAAGATTTTCAGAAAGAGTTATATCCTTTATAACAAGAGTAAAAACCGGCATATATGATGCGGGAACAGGGTTTCGAGCTTTTAAAAAATCTTATGCAAAAGGAATAGAACATATAAAAGGCTATTGCACCTGTGGGGTTTTTGTGCTCTTTTTTTATAAAAAAGGAGCTAAAATTAAGGAAGTTGAAATAGAGGAGATTCCGATAGAAAAGCCAAGAGGGATTGCATGGAGACATTTTCCTCAATTTTTTGTTGTCTTGTTTGAGCTTTTAAGAAAATGAAAAAAACTGTTTTAATAACCGGTGGGGCCGGGTTCATAGGACTAAATTTAGTGGATTATATTTTGAAGAAAAAAAACTATAAAATAATAGTTCTGGATAATCTTTCTTCCGGAAATTCTGGTTTGTTGAAAAAAATAGTTGAAGATAATGGTCTTATCTTTAACAAAAAATTTTCCCCTGATAAAAATTTTTTATTCGTTAAAGCAGATATCAGGGATAAAAACCTTGATAATATTTTTGAAAAAACAGATTTTGTTGTTCATCTTGCAGCTCAAACAGGGGTGATTCCGTCTATTGAAAATCCTTTTAAGGATGCTGAAATTAATATTATTGGAACATTAAATCTCTTAACTTTATCGGTAAAGCATAATATAAAAAAATTTATTTTTTCCTCTTCTGCCGCACCTCTTGGGGAGCAGATTCCACCTCTTAATGAAGGTAAAGTGCCTTCTCCTCTTTCCCCTTACGGAGCTTCTAAGCTTGCCGGTGAAGGTTATTGTAAAGCATTTTACGGAAGTTTCGGGCTTGAGACTGTGATATTCAGGTTTTCGAATGTTTATGGTATTTACTCCTATCATAAAGGAAGTGTGGTTGCAGAATTTTATAAGAGAATAATAAAGGGGAAACCGATTTATGTATATGGTGACGGAAATCAGACGAGGGATTTCATATTTGCGAAAGATCTTGCGAAGGTTATTGTAGAAACATTGGAAAAGAATAATATCGGAGGAGAGATCTTTCAATTGGGGACAGGTGTTGAAACATCTGTTAATCAGCTTATTTCTTATATTAAAGATATAATGAATTATAGCCTTGAAATTGAATATAAGCCTGAAAGAAAGGGAGAAATCAGAAGAAACTATGCATCAATTGAGAAAGCAAAAAAAATATTAGGGTTTGAGCCTGAATATGATTTGAAAATGGGTTTAAAATTGACTTATAATTGGTTTTTGGAGAACATGGACAAAGTATGAGAGGTGTAATGATTTTAAAAAAAAGAAAAAGATTTATGGTAATCGGGATTGACGGAGTCCCTTATGAACTGATAAAGGATTTTTCTGAAAAAGGAATAATGCCGAATCTTAAGAAATTAATTAAGAAATATAAATTTATAAAAACTCAGGTACCTCTTCCTGAAATCTCATCCGTTTCCTGGACCTCTTTTATGACAGGAATGAATCCGGGAGAACATGGAATTTACGGTTTTATGGAAATTAACAAAAAGAATTATACTTATAAGTTTCCTTCCTTTCCTCTTCTACCTGTAAAAACAATATGGGAGAGGATTGAAGAAAAGGGTAAAAAGTCGGTAATCATAAATTTACCGAATACTTATCCTGTGAGAAAGATAAATGGTTATCTTGTATCAGGTTTTGTTGCTCTTGACCTTGATAATGCGGTTTATCCTCGCGGTCTTTTAAGTTTTCTGAAAGAGATAGATTATAAAGTTGATGTTGATACTGCACTGGGGAGAAAGGATAAAAAATTTTTTATAAAGGAGCTTTATGACACCCTTGATAAAAGATTACTATTGTATAAAAAACTAAAAAAAGAAAAGTGGGATCTTTTCTTCTTTATTATTACTGGAACTGATAGACTTCATCATTTTCTTTTCAAATCCAAAGATGATGCCAATCATCCCAATCATAATGATTTTATTAATTATTATAAAAAGGTGGATGATGTGATAGGTAAAATTACTGAAGAAATGGAGAAAAATGATATTCCGTTCATTATATTATCTGATCACGGATTTACCTCTTTAAAATATGAGGTATATCTCTCTCAATATTTAAAAGATTGGGGTTACCTTGAATTTAAAGATGAAAACCCTAAAAATCTAAAATCAATAAAAGAATCTTCGAAAGCTTTTGCCCTTGATCCTTCAAGAATTTATATTCATTTGAAAGGTAAATACGGAAGAGGAAGTGTTAATAAAGAGGATTATAACAGGATTAGAGATGAGTTAAAAAGGCTGTTTCTTTCAATTGAGATAGAAGATAAAAGGGTTATAAAGAATGTATTTTTCAAAGAAGAAATTTATTCTGGAAAATATTTTGATAATGCCCCTGATATGGTTCTTCTTTCCAATTATGGATTTGATTTAAAAGCAGGAATTACAAAAAAAGAAAAATATGCAAAATCATTTTTTGAGGGAATGCACTCTCAGGATAATGCTTTATTGCTTGACTCTTTTGGCTTTGACCTTAAAGAGCATCCATATATTGATGATATAGGGAAAAAACTTGAAAAATACTTTTATTAATTGTTTCTTTTGTTTATTATTAATAGAGGAGTAAAAAATGGATAAATATGCTAAAATTTATGTAGCTGGTCATAAAGGACTCGTCGGCTCTTCAATAGTAAGGGAACTTAAAGGAAAAGGGTATAATAATTTGATATTAAGAACTCACTCTGAACTTGATCTTGAAAGACAGGAAGAAGTTGAAAATTTCTTTAAAAGAGAAAGACCTGAATATGTATTCCTTGCTGCTGCTAAAGTCGGGGGGATAATGTCAAATAAAACATATCCTGCCGAGTTTATCTATAATAATCTAGCAATTCAGGTAAATGTAATACATTCAGCTTATAAATTCGGAGTTAAAAAGCTCTTGTTTTTGGGAAGCTCATGTATTTATCCCAAACATGCTCCTCAACCGATGAAGGAGGAGTATCTATTAACTTCACCTCTTGAGCCTACAAATGAAGCTTATGCGATAGCCAAGATTGCAGGATTAAAAATGTGCAGATATTACAATGATCAATACGGAACAAACTTTATTTCAGTGCAACCTACAAATCTTTACGGCCCTAATGATAGATACGATCTTTTTAATTCCCATGTTCTACCTGCACTTATAAGAAAGTTTCACCTTGCAAAACTTTATATGAAAGGTGATTATGAATCAATAAAAGAGGATTTTATTAAAAGACCTATGAAAGAGTTTCCTGAAAATGGTTCAAATGAGGATTTTAACAAATTCTTGAATAATTTCGGAATAATTAAAAATGAAAATGATGATACCATTGTAAAACTCTGGGGAACAGGAAGCCCCAAAAGAGAATTTTTATATGTTGATGACCTTGCAGAAGCTGTTGTTTTCTTAATGGAAAAGTATGATTATAGGGATATAGGGGAACTCATTAACATAGGAACAGGAGAGGACCTCACAATTAAAGAACTTGCTGAAACAGTGAAAGAAGTAGTGGGCTTTAACGGGAAAATAGAGTGGGATAACTCAAAACCTGACGGAACTCCAAGAAAACTTCTTGATGTTTCCAAAATAAGTAAATTGGGCTGGAAAGCTACAACCTCTTTGAAAGAAGGAATCAAGCTGACCTATATAGATTATTTGGGTAAGTAGGGATTTTTCTCACGAAGTTATATATATATATATATATATATTGAATAAAAACATGTGAATATGCTAAAAATCAAGCAAATACTGAAAAAAGAAGAAACTATTATAATAGTTTTTATTTCAATTTATAATCTAATTAATTGGATTTTGTTTGTTAATGTAGAAAGATTAGCCTCTCCGGATTTTTACAAATATTATTTTGAGTTTGAAAAGCTGATTTCCGGAGAGCTCTTTTTTAAAAATTCTCCTCCCTTATTTATCCTTTTAATGGGTTTGGGGGGAAAGTTTTTAAATCTTTTTTGGGAGGGTGAATCCTCTATTATTGAACGAAAGAATAGTAAAGTTATTTTTTTAAAGGAAGCTAGAGTATTTAGGGAAACAGAAATTCTCTCATATGATTTCTTTTAGGAATGGAGAGCCTTGTATACCACTTGTGTAAAATTGTATATTTTGAATGGTTTTTCTATCACACCACTTACCCCTTTTTTAATAAATCCGGTTACAACGTCATCGGTTTTATACCCTGTTATGATAACTATTTTTACGTTTGGGTTCATTTCTTTCAGTTTATAAAAACATTCCCGTCCTCCCATCTCTGGCATGATCATATCTAGTATGATGAGGTCAATTTCCCCTCTGTGTTGTTTATAATACTCAACTGCCTCTTTCCCGTTGTTTACTGTTAATACGGTATACCCACATTTTTCAAGGATTCGTTTTTCCATATTTCTTATTTGAATTTCATCCTCTACAACCAAAATGGTTCCCTCGCCCGGATATATATTATCCTTTCCCGATTTTGTGTTTTTTTCGTGGGGTATCTCTTTTGCTGTGGGGAAGAAGATTTCAAATGTAGTACCCTTGCCAACCTCACTTTCCACCCTTATAAATCCATTGTGATTTTGAACTATTCCATACACTACCGATAACCCCAGTCCGGTTCCTTTTTCTGCTCTCTTTGTAGTGTAAAATGGTTCGAATATATGTTCTACAACGTTTTGAGGTATCCCTATCCCATTGTCACTGATTCTTAAGCAAACGTATTCTCCCGGTTTGGCATTTTTGAAAACAGGAGCGTTTATGTTATCGAAATATGTATTGAATGTAGAAACACGAATTGTTCCTCTTTTTAGTGTTACAGTATTTTCATTATCTACAGTTGTTCCTACT
>JALXDT010000091.1 GCA_027070475.1 Candidatus Aminicenantota bacterium
GTATTGATGTGGATAAGCTAAAACAGAAGATTCAAGTTGAGATAGATAATGGGATAATTGAACCTATCGACACAAATCAATTAATTTTAAATATAAAGGAGTGTACCAATTATAGATATTTTTATCACTTAATATAAGGTCCTTTTTAAAATAATTTTCTCCTAATCTTTTCCCTTCTACAAAAGATGCTATGTTTAGAGAATCGCTACCAAGATAATAGTAATTGATTATTGAATTTGCTATATAAAATAAATTTATAAAAATTAAGATAGCTATAAAAACAATAATAAATGTCTTTTTTCTCATTAAATTATTCAAATTTATCTTTTCTTAGAGAAGTTATTTGCTCTGCAAGAATCCCTATAAAAAATGTAAAAACTCCCGTAATAATAAGAATTGAAGCAAACACAGGAAAACCCAGCTTGTGTTTAAAAGCTATCCAAACACCATATATTATACCCGGTATGATTTGAAAAAGAGACAATATTAAGAAAAAATTAAAAGCCTCAAATAAAATCAATAAATTAAAAAGAAGTTTCAAGCTTCTTAACCCGTCCTTTACTATGCTTACATTGCTCTCACCTTTTCTCTTAACTGTTTTTATAGGGAGAAATTCTATTAAATAACCTTTTTTATACATAATAATAGTTGATGTTGAAGATGCACTAAATCCATTGGGCAAAAGATGCAAATACTTCAAAATCGCAGCTCTTTTAAAAATTCGCATTCCGGAATTCAAATCAGGTATTTTTTCTCCGACTATTATTTGAGCAAAATATTTTAATATCTTCTTCCCGACAATCCTTTTTTTTACCTTATAAGAATCTTTACCCCTTGCACCTATTACACTATCATAATTATTTTTTTTTATAAAATCATACAGCATTTTTAAATCTTCAGGTTTGTGTTGCCCATCCCCATCAAACCATGCTATATATTCTCCTGAGGATTCTCGCATAGCTCTCTTTAAAGAAAATCCGTATCCCATATTTTTCTTATTTCGTAAGACTATAATCCCCTCTATCTCTTTAAGAAGTTTATAAGTATTATCCACTGAACCATCATCTACAACTATAATCTCATCATTTGGGAAAGTATTCTTTAATCCAGAAATAACCTCTTTGATTGATCTTTCTTCATTATAAACCGGAACACAAATAGTTAAAATAGTACTCTCTTCCTTTTCTTCCATTATATCACCTTTTTTTGAAAACGAAAAATTAATCATTTTTTTGCTACTATCATATGGCTTATTCCAAAAATATTTACAAAATGTATCTTCTTTATAATTTTAAAAATAAACAAAGGAGTCAAGTTAGGAAAAAGGCTTCCCACTTTTTCATAACTAATAATTGAGAAACCACTATCTTCCACTATCTTTTTAATATATTTTTTGTTATATCTTAAAACTTTCCTGTGCTCTTTATCATAGATTGAAAAAAGAAATTGCAACGGATTATTTCTATTAGGTTCAAAAAGCACTAAATACTTTTTGGAAACTCTATATGCTTCTCTTATAACCGTAGCGGGATTATCTATATGATGCAAAACTTCCCAAATATTCACTAAATCAAAAGAATTATCCTTGAAAGGAAGATATCTGGCATCAGAGAGAGCTTTGCTATTTACTGGGTTAAACTTTAACATTGACTCATATCTATCAATGGCAATAATCTTAACTTTAAAAAGACTTTCATAATAAAACGAAGAAACTCCATTTCCCCCACCTATATCCAAAACATAAGATACTTCCTTAAAATCCACATACTTTTTAATCTCATTTATTCTTTGTATGGAAAAAAATTCAACAATAGGATGCTTATAATGTCTAAATCTCTCTTTTCTTTCCCAATAAGATTTCATACCCTTAAATCCTTTAACACAAAAATTTTCCACCAGATAACTAACACAAGAATTGACCATAACTGATAACCAAGATCCTTTTCCTTCCTTAAATGTGCATTTATCATATTATTAATATAATTCCAGTCAAAAAATCCTATCTGATTAATTGTTTTTTTGTTTAAAATTTCGCTTAAATCTCCCTTCAAATTCTTTTCAAACC
>JALXDT010000092.1 GCA_027070475.1 Candidatus Aminicenantota bacterium
CTCAATCAGTAGGTGTTAAGTTAAGTATTTCTCCCCAGAAAATAAAGAGAATAGAAGCAAAAAAAGGAGATATCTTCTTTTTAACAACAGATGGTCTCCATGAAATGTTCACTAACAATGAGATTGTGAATGTTTTTAAAAACAGAGAAGTAAAAGATGCTGTATCTTTTTTAGTTAATCAAGCTCTTTTAAGAGGGAGTAAGGATAATGTCACAGGCCTCGCATTTAAATTTAATATCTAAATTTTTTGTGTATGTAAGAAATATAATAGCAGCTATTTTATTGATTTTTTTTATAATAGTTTCAATCATTCCCACAATTATTGTATATTTGACAGGCTGGCAGACAGTTTTAACATCATATGCCAAGTTCGCTATTTCTGTTCTAATGTTTGTTTTAGGTTTAAAGCTAAAGGTTATTAATTTTAATAAAGAAAGATTTAAGAATAAGCAGTGGATTATTATTGGGAATCACACAAGTTTTCTTGATCCAATTATCCTTTTCAAAATTTTTCCCGGAACTCTGAGATTCTTTTACAAATCGGGGGTTGACAAAATTCCAGTCATTTCATGGGCTTTAAAGGTCGCACACTTTATCTCTGTAGATAGAGAAAATCCCAGAAAAGCTGAAGAAGCGGTAAGAAGAGCTATTAACATAATAAAGGAAGAAAAAGAGGATAGTATCGGAATTTTCCCTGAAGGAACAAGAAGCTTAGATGGAAAACTCAAGAGATTTAAAAGAGGAGCATTTGTTCTAGCCAAGGAACACCAGCTACCTATATTACCGGTTTATTTCCAAGGTTTTTATTATGCAATGCCAAAAGGTAGAAGTCTTATATATCCAGCAAAGCTAACTATTGAGTTTCTACCTCCCATCCCAAAGGAAGAAGTGGAGACAAAATCTGACAAAGAGCTCAGAGATTTTGCATTTAATCTCTTCAAAGAAATGGAGTCCAACAGGAATCTATAAGGATTTTTCTATAACTTCTTTTTCTTCAGGTGAAAGTATCTTGTCTATATCAATAAAAATCACAAGTCTATCATCTAATTTCCCCACTCCTGCCAAAAATTCTGAACCTATTTTGCTTACCAATGGAGGAGTAGGTTCAATTAAATTGGATGGAATTCTTAAAACTTCAGTAACACTATCGACCAAAAATCCTATAAAATGATTATCTATCTTTGTGACTATTATTTTTGTATCTTTATTATCCTTAGATTCCTCAAAATTAAATCTTTTCCTCAAGGATACAATAGGGATAACCATACCCCTTAAATTTATAACACCTTCTATAAAATCCGGGGAATCTGGAATTGGTGTAATATCCACAGGCTTTATAATCTCCTGAACTTTTAAAATATCTATGACATACTCTTCATTTCCTATTTTGAATCCGACAACCTGCTTTACTATATTCTCTTCACTTTTATTCTTTTCTTCCATCTTGACCTCCTCTTAAAATATTTACTATATGATTTTTTAGCATAAAAAATGTTTTCAGTCAATCTTTAGTTTTCAGTCAATCATTATTTTTATACTTTCAGCAGTTTTTAAAAAATAAATATTTTATGTTTTGTTGAAAAAACAAAAACAATAAAATAAAATAAAAAACAAATGCTTGAAACTATAATTTTTTTAGTATTGGCGTTGATTATAACAGGCGGAGGAATTTACATCCTTTTATCCAAAGAACCTGTATACTCTGTTTTTGCTCTTGTTGTTTCCCTTCTTTCAATGGCAGGTATTTTTGCTCTGTTTGGCGCTACCTTTATCGCAGCTCTGCAAATAATCATTTATGCAGGAGCCGGAGTTGTAATGATCGTTATGGCGGTAATGTTTTATAAGTATGAACATAATTCTCTTACAAAACTAAAAAAATGGTGGCTCGGAGCTCTTTTACTTTTTGTTCTATTTTTGGATCTTTCAGCTATTCTGTTTAAGTTTGAAAAATCAGCTCTTTCACTTAATCCGACTTCCACAGTTGAACTTTCCAAAGAATTCTTTAAACACTATATTTATCCCTTTGAGTTGGTATCCGTATTGATTATAGTGGGGATCGTAGGAGTGCTTATTTTTGCAAAAGAGAGGAAAAACAAATGATTTGCGGTTATTCTGTGATATTTCTCTCTATTGTTCTTTTTTTAATAGGAATTGCAATATTTATTTCAAAGAAAACTTTCATAATGATGTTAATCGGAGCTGAATTTTCTTTAAATGCAATAAATTTGTTGCTTGTTTTCTTTTCAAAGGTTAAAAATAATCTTGACGGACAAATATTTGTTATTTTCAGCCTTACTGTTGCTGCAATTGAAGTTGCGACAGGGATAGCAATAGCTGTTATTCTTTATAGAAAACACAAAATTCAAAAGAGAGAGGATTTAAAGGAGCTTAAAGGATGATCTGGGTTTTAATCTTTCCCCTACTATCTTCATTTTTGCTTGTTGTTTTCGGGAAGTATTTATCGAAAAAGATAGTTTCTTTTACCGCTCCTCTGTCAATTCTAATCTCATTCATTATTAGCCTTTTTTATTTTTCAAGAGCATCTGAAGGAATTATTTACAAAATTTACAATTGGATAAGCGTAGGTAATCTCAAAATAGATATAGCTTTAAAATGGGATCCGCTTTCTTCTGTAATGGTTCTTATGGTAACAGGTGTTAGCTTTTTAATCCATGTTTATGCCACAGGCTATATGCATGAGGATAAATCATTTTCAAGATTCTTCGCCTATATGAATCTTTTCACCTTTTTTATGCTCGTACTTGTATTATCCTCTTCCATAATAATGATGTTTGTGGGTTGGGAAGGAGTCGGTCTCTGTTCATATCTTTTGATAGGCTTTTGGTTTGAAAAGGAATCAGCTTCAAAAGCGGGAATGAAAGCCTTTATAGTTAACAGAATAGGTGATTTAGGCTTTTTGATAGGAATTTTCTGGATTCTTTACACTGTTAAAAGCGCTGATTTTGATTTGATAAATGCAGCGGCGGTTTCAGGGAAAATTCCGGTTGCAATAGCTTCTCTTATAGGTATTTTACTATTTATCGGAGCAACCGGTAAGTCAGCTCAAATTCCTCTCTATGTCTGGCTTCCCGATGCAATGGAGGGACCAACTCCTGTGAGTGCTCTCATCCATGCAGCCACTATGGTTACCGCGGGAGTTTATATGATAGTAAGGCTTAATGGCTTGTTCTCAGTTGCCCACTTTGCATCAACGGTTGTTGCCGTAGTGGGAGTTTTTACTGCATTTTATGCTGCTACGATTGCAATAACTCAAAATGATATAAAGAAGGTCTTAGCATACTCCACAATAAGTCAGATAGGTTATATGATATTTGCTGCGGGGATCGGAGCTTACAGTGCAGCTATTTTTCATCTTATTACCCATGCTTTTTTTAAGGCATTACTATTTTTAGGAGCGGGAAGCGTAATCCATGCAATGGGTGGGATTCAGGATATGAGGAAAATGGGAAATTTAAGAAAATACATGCCTGTAACTTTTTATACCTTTCTTATAGCAGGACTTGCTATCTCCGGGATTCCTGGCTTTGCAGGATTTTTCAGTAAAGATGAAATATTAGCAAGCTCCTATTTTTCAGGACATAAAATCCTATGGAGCATCGGAGTTTTAACAGCTCTTCTTACTGCTTTTTACATATTCAGACTTATTTTTATGACTTTTTACGGTAAAGAAAGAATGGATGAGGAAACAAAGCATCATCTTCACGAATCCCCTAAGAGTATGACAATCCCTCTTATAATATTGGCTTTTTTTGCTGCTATCGGAGGATATGTATCTTTACCTAAATTTATTTCAGAACACAGTATTTGGGAAGAATACCTGCATAAAATCATATATGTAAAAAGTGAGCTTCATTTTATCCACAGTATTGAGCTTAACCTTACTCTGCTTTCATCTGCTCTTGCGTTTTTAGGTGTTTTAATCGCATGGTATCTTTATGTTAAAAAACCAAATCTTCCTATAATAATAAGTAATAAAATTCCGTTTATTTATAAATTATTATTAAACAAATATTATGTTGATGAAATTTATGAGTTTGTATTTGTGAACCCATTTGTTTTTGGTTCCGAAGGAATTTACGAATGGTTTGATAAACCTGTCATAGACGGCACAGTTAATGGTTCCGGCAAAACCACTCTGTTTTTAGGTAAACTATTATCCAAGTTGCAAACAGGTCAGATCAGAGATTATATTTATAGTATTCTTTTCGGTGTTGCATTGCTTTTAACATTATTATTAATGGGAGTGTAAATGTTATTCTATGTGTTAGGCTTACCTTTTCTTTTTGCTCTTTTAATCTTGATTATTCCTAATAAATCAAAAAGGATAATTATTCCGATTTCAGGTTTTCTTTCACTGGGACACTTTATTTTAACGCTGATATTGTATTTAAAATATGATATAACGGGAGCTAACTTCCAATTTGTAATAAACAAAAGCTGGATTTCTCCCGGCATTAATTTTCATATAGGTGTTGATGGTGTAAGTTTGCTCCTTATTCTTCTGACAGCATTTCTCTTTCCGATCTCATTTTTCGCTTCCGTAAAATCCATTACAAAGAGGGAAAAGGGTTTTGCATTCTTTATGTTCCTGCTTGAAGGAGGAGTTATAGGTGTTTTTGTTTCTCTTAATGTCTTGCTCTTTTACCTTTTCTGGGAGATCATGCTTATCCCTATGTATTTTATAATCGGAGTTTGGGGAAGTAAGAACAGAATTTATGCAAGCTTTAAGTTTGTTTTATATACTATGGTTGGTAGCCTTTTGATGCTTATTGCCATTATTTTTTATTTTAAAGCAACGGGGGGGACAAGCTTTGAACTTACCGATTGGCTGGCAAAAGGTCCTCTTTCAAACCCAGCCCAAAAATGGTTATTCCTGGCTTTTGCTCTTGCTTTTATGATTAAGGTTCCTGTGTTTCCATTTCACACATGGCTTCCCGATGCTCATACTGAAGCTCCCACTGCAGGTTCCGTGATTCTTGCGGGAGTTCTTTTAAAAATGGGAGTTTACGGTTTTATAAGATTCGGTATACCATTGTTCCCCGATGCTTTTATGAAATACAGGGAATCATTGATTATTCTTTCCGTTATCGGGGTTATTTACGGTGGAATGATGGCTTTAATTCAAAAGGACATAAAACGTCTTGTGGCATATTCAAGTGTTTCTCATATGGGAATGATAATGTTAGGACTTCTTGCTTTAAATATTGAAGGATTCAAGGGTAGTGTTTATCAGATGTTAAACCATGGGTTATCAACAGGTGCACTATTTTTACTTGTAGGAATTATTTATGAAAGAACCCACACAAGACAGATTTCCGATTACGGAGGTGTGGCAAAATTAATGCCTGTCTACTCGGCTGTTTTCATGCTTATAATGTTTTCATCAGCCGGTTTACCGGGGTTAAACGGTTTCATTGGAGAATTTTTAATCCTATGGGGTACTTTTGAAGCAAATAAACTCATAGCTGTTTTCGCAGCAACTGGTATCATAATAGGGGCTGCTTATCTTTTATGGCTTTACAGAAGGGTTTTCAACGGACCTGTTAAGGAAGGATTAAAGGAAAAAGTATTTGATTTGAATATCAGAGAAATCTTATATATAGTTCCAATAATCATCCTCGTGATATGGATGGGGGTATATCCCTCCACTTTTACCAAAATGATTAAAATTCCCCATTCTATCCAAAAGCATCTGATTATAAAGGGAGGAGTCGAAAAGTGAGCGATACATACATTACAAGCCTTCCAGTTATTTTAGCTGCTCTTTCAGGAATATTGATTTTAGTGCTTGATCTCTTTATAAAAAAATCCGAAAAAATAGTTTTCTTTTTTTCAATACTTTTTTCAATCATTATACCTCTTCCCGCTTTTCTATTTTACGGACTAAAAACAAAGGCTTTCTCAAATCAACTCTTAACCGATAATTTGTCTTATATATTTTTAATGTTAATCTCGATAATAAGCTTATCTGTTATTTTAATAAGCTTTTCATACAACAAAAGAAGAGAAATCAGATACAATGAATTTTACGCTTTACTATTTTTGGCAAATGCAGGATTAATATCAATTGTATCATCATATAATCTTTTGGTTCTTTTCCTCTCCTTTGAAATATTCTCATTCAGCTCATACATTTTAACCGGCATTGTCAAGGATAGGCTTTCTTCCGAAGCTTCATTCAAATATATTTATACAGGTATAATTTCATCCTCAGTTGGGCTTTTAGGAATAGCCTTTATTTACGGAACTTCAGGTTCTTTATATATAGACAAAATAATCTTAAATGGAAATTACAATTTAGGTCTTATTGCAGGATTTATTCTTTTTCTAATTAACATCTTTTTTAAATTTTCCATTGTTCCTTTTCATATTTGGACCCCTGATGTTTATGAAGGAGCTCCAACTCCTGTCTCCTCTTATTTTTCCGTTGCTCCCAAGTTAGCTATAATCATATTTGTAATAAGACTTATCAATATAAATTTTATAAACTTAATGAACTTTCAAACTTTAATTTGGATCCTTTCTGCTGCCACAATCCTTTGGGGAAATCTTGCAGCCTTAAAACAAAAGAATTTAAAAAGGATTATGGCTTATTCAGCTATTGCCCATTCAGGATATATATCAATGGGTTTTCTCATTCCTTTTGATCTGGCTTATAAATATTTAATATTTTATTCTATTTCATATATATTCTTGAACTTATCGGCTTTTACATTTATCTCCTATCTGACCAATGGAGTAAAAGATGATGCTGAGCTTGAAAATATCTCAGGCCTTTCTCAAAAAAAACCTTTTGAATCTTTTGTTTTTACTCTTGCCCTTATTTCTCTTGCCGGCTTTCCTCCCACTGTAGGGTTCTTTGCAAAATTCTACTTATTTATAGCTCTTATTAAACAGGGGTTTTTATACATAACCCTTATTGCTATTTTGGGAACAGTAATTTCTGTTTTTTACTATTTTAGAATAATAATGTATCTCTACTTCAAAGAAGGAGAAAAAGAATTTGGTTTTGACATCTGGGGCAGAATTGTTTTATTCTTTAATATGATAATAATATTATTTCTTTCCTTTTATCCTGAAATAATTTTTAAATTCTTAAGGGGGTAATGATGAGTAAAAT
>JALXDT010000093.1 GCA_027070475.1 Candidatus Aminicenantota bacterium
CTATAATGGCTCAATATTTATAAATCATACTCAATTATAAAGAAAAATTGAGAGGATCTCTTCAGTTTTGCCTCAATCTTGTAGATTCTCCCCTTTTTTGTAAGGGAAAATTCTGGTTGAAGTTCTCTGTAACTTATTTTTACGTTTCTATCATCTCCTCTGTTTATTTTATTTTTCAGAGCAAATCCCTTAAAATCAAGGGAAAGCTCTTTTCCATTCAGATAGGCTGATTTTAAAACTACCATATCACTCTTTTTTAATCTTAATCTTTCATTAGCAAAGACTTTTCTTTCTTTTCCATTAATATTTATAATTGCATACGGAATTTTTGCTGAGGGTTTTATCTTAAATTTCGCTAACTTTTTATAGTCATGTTTTATCAAGACATAAGTTTCTTTTTGAGGAGAATACCTCTTATTCCTATCATTTTCTCCTCCCCAGCCTAAAATATCAGCAGCCCATCCGAATTTTCTACTACCGATTATTTCTAAAATAGAGATCACCTCACCTTTTTTAATCCATAAGTTTGATTTAGTCGGTACTATGTACTCATACCCTCTTGAACTAAGGACTTTCGCATAATAAAAATCTGGTTTTTTTAATCGAGGGGAAATTTTATTCTTAGGGATAATACCAAAAACCCTAAAAAGTTCATTTAATACCATAAGGTGGTATTTCACTTTAAGTTCATCGGATTTAATATTTTTAGAACTTTCAACACCAAAAGCCGGAATATTATAAACTTTATACGCATAAAATGTGGCGGTGAATTTCATGGCCTCAAGCTTTTTCTCTTTATGTTTTGTTTCTGTCTTAGTATTCCAGAATGCAAAAAGATGGTCCGGATTTTTTATCTGCTTGTTAACTTTTCTTACAACCTCTTTCCCAATTTTCTCAAGGTCAATTTCCCTGTTAAATTTTTTCGAATAAACTTTAGCTGCATCAACTATTATGCACTGTCCAAAGTTTTTATGATACCTTTTGTGAAATCCCCATGCATCATGTAAATTTATAAAAATATCAGCTTCAGACATAAGTTGTTTTAGAATCTTTACTATCTTTGAGTCAGGATCCTTTTTCTTTTTCTCCTCGCCTTTTACAAACTTACGGTTCATATCACCAAAGTAGCCTCTAACATTTTTCATTATTGAGTAAAAATTAACTCTGGGTACAATAATCACAGTCCCTTTTCTTAATTTCAAATCTGTGAGCTTTTCCGCTGTAAGATATGCTCCCGGCTCATTACCATGAATTCCTCCGAATATCAACATAACAGGTTTTTTATCCTTCTCTGCCTCAATTCTGACAACAGGAAATTGAAAATCCGTGCTTACTAAAAACATTTTCTCATAGTAGAGTGTTGAATTCAGGAGACCGCTGATTATTAAAAGCAGAAAAAAAGCAATGCTCCTTCTCATAGGTTTATTCTTTCAGAATAAACAAGCACTCCCGTAAGATCATATATTTCAACAACAACATCCTTAGGGAAAAAATTCTTTCCATATTTGAAATTTAGTTTAATGTTCTTACTCTTTAAAATTTTAAAAAATCTACCCTCTCTTTTCGGATTAAATTTTGTTTTGTTAGCAAAATATCTAACTTTTTTTCTCAAGAACACAAAGCCAGAGTTGTCTTCATTCTGAATCTTAACTATTAAATATCCAGCAATAGGTGTGGAAAGACCATTTGTTAAAGTAAAACTTACCTTAAAACTTGCTTCCAGAGGATCATTTTCCCATTCAAAATTTTCTATTTTAAGCAGTTTTTTCCCCTTGATTACTGTTTTCTTCTCTTTCCATTTTTTGTTAGCAAGCGCTTTTTCCCTGATTATCTTCCACTCTCCATTTTCCTTTATCCAGTACAATCTTTTTATTCCATTAAATCGCATTCTGTCCGATCTATACTGCTGGTAAAAAGCTGTTACAAGATATTTATCAGTTTTAAAAATCTCAAGGTCCTTAATTTTTATCTTTATAAATTTGTATATTTTGTTTAATCTCTCTTTAAAATTTTTATATGAATAGTAATCCAT
>JALXDT010000094.1 GCA_027070475.1 Candidatus Aminicenantota bacterium
TATTTGCTTTTATATAATCACCGATGTTTAAAATAATATTGGAAAAAAAAGCAGAAGTTTCTCTGTACACATAGGAAACCACACCTTTTATTTTAACAATATTTTTTTTGCCGGGAGAGTTTATGGAGAGAAAAATTAGAGAGAGTGATAATAGTATAAAAAAAAGAATATTATCGTCTTTTTTGAGCATTAAGCTTACACTATAGTAACTTTCTTTAGAAGGTCAATATCTTCAAGAATTTTTCCTGCTCCCTTAACAACTGAAGAAAGGGGGTCTTCTGTTGTAAAAATTGGAAGCTGTGTCTCCTCTCTTAATCTTATATCCAGAGCTTTAAGCATAGAACCTCCTCCTGTTAAAACAATTCCTCTATCTACAATATCAGCAGCCAATTCAGGAGGAGTATTTTCAAGCGTCGTTTTTACCACATCTATTAATGCTTCAATTGGTGTTTTTAAAGCTTCTCTTATCTCATTATCACTTATGACTATCGTTTTTGGTATTCCCTCTTTTAAATCTCTTCCCTTTATTTCCATACTAAGAGGCTCTGGAAGGGGATAGGCTGTTCCGATTTTAATTTTAATCTGCTCCGCAGATCTTTCACCTACCAACAAATTGTATTTTTTCTTTAAATAGTGAATAATAGCTTCATCCATTTCATTACCTGCAACTTTAATTGATCTTGAATGTACAATTCCTGCAAGAGATATGACAGCTACATCTGTTGTTCCTCCACCTATGTCTACAATCATATTGCCTGCAGGTTCAACAATTGGTAAGCCGGCGCCTATTGCAGCAGCCATTGCCTGCTCCACAAGGTAAACCTCTCTTGCTTTTGCCCTAAAAGCAGCATCTTTTACCGCTCTTTTTTCTACCTGGGTTATACCCGATGGAATTCCTATTACTATTCTTGGTCTTAAAAGATGCTTTTTTTCTCTCGCTTTATCTATAAAGTATTCTAACATTTTTTCAGTAACATCAAAATCGGCTATAACTCCATCTTTCATTGGTCTAATAGCAACTATATTTGCTGGTGTCTTCCCTAACATCTCTTTTGCTCTTAAACCGACAGCTTCAGGTTTACCTGTTAGTTTATTAAGAGCAACTATTGAAGGTTCACTGATAACTATACCTTTTCCCCTCATGTAAACAAGAGTATTTGCTGTCCCAAGGTCTATAGCTAAATCATATGAAAACTGCTCAAAAATCCAGTTAAAAAGTCCCATCTTTAATCCTCCTTATAGCATTGAACCCCATCTTTCCCCGATTTTTTTACCTGATACATAGCTTTATCTGCTTTGTTTATTAAGTCATCGATATTTGTAGCATCTTCAGGAAAAGAAGCTATTCCAAAACTTGCTGTTAGCTTGATATTGTAACCTTCCTCTTTTAAAAATACATTTTCTTTTATTTTCTTCCTTAATCTTTCAGCCACAGATTTGGCCTCTTTCTTACTGGCACCGAATATTACAATTATAAATTCATCTCCACCGAATCTTCCAACCACATCAGAGGATCTTGTATGTTTTTTTAACAATTTCCCCAATTCTTTTAATGTTTTAGCCCCATATATGTGTCCGTAAGAATCATTGATTTCTTTTAATCCATCAAGATCAAGAAAAATTATAGAAAATTTTGTGTTATATCTTAAAGCCCTGATACTCTCCTGTTTTAAATATTCTTTTAAATATCTATTGTTATAAAGATCTGTTAACTCATCGTGAAGGGCAAGTCTTCTTGCCTTGTATAGTCTTAAGAAATAAAGGAAAATGGATTTGAGTAATAATTTTACATATTGAAGTTCTTCGGAAGTAAATTTTTCTTTTATAGCAATCTCAACAAAGGCTTCTATATCTTCACTCTTAGAAAAGAAAGGAAATTTGTAAAGGTAAAAAGTTTCTTTTTTTTCAATAGATATATCTGTGGGAAATAGAATATTTTTTTTATCTAAATGTTTAAAATTAAAAATTTTTTGTTTGCATGTAAGTTTAAAATTCAGAATATATTCATTTGTGAGATAGTAGAGAGA
>JALXDT010000095.1 GCA_027070475.1 Candidatus Aminicenantota bacterium
AGGGAAAAACATTAAAGAGATAACACCCCTTGATATAAGAGGATTCATTGTTTTTCTTTCAGAAAAGAAGGAGAAAAAGACATCAATATCAAGGAAAATTTCTGCTTTAAGATCTTTTTTTAAATTTCTTTTAAGAGAAAGAGTTGTAAAAATAAATCCTGCCGAATCAATCCCTCTTCCCAAATTAGACAAACCTCTTCCAAAATTCTTAACAATCGGGGAAGTTAACAATCTACTTGAAAAAAAGAAAGAGAGCAAAGATAGTTTCACAAAGACAAGAGATCAGGCCATCTTAGAACTATTATATGCAACCGGAATAAGAATATCAGAACTTGTTTCCCTAAATCTTGAAGACATTGATATAAAAGAGCAGTTAATTAGAGTAAAGGGTAAAGGGAAAAAGGAGAGAATAGTTCCATTCGGAAGCATAGCTTTAAAAAGAATAAAAGAATATCTTCAATTGAGAAAAACAAAAAAGCCAAAAGATGATTCCTTATTCATAAACCGTTTTGGCAAGAGAATATCCCAGAGATATATTCAGATGATGTTAAAAAAACAGCTTTTAATAAAGGGAATCAATGATGAGATAACACCGCATTCTCTCAGGCACTCTTTCGCAACCCATCTTCTTTCAATGGGAGCTGATTTAAGAACCATACAGGAACTTTTAGGGCATGCATCATTAAATACAACTCAAAGATATACCCATCTTAATTTAAAGCAGATAATTGAAGAATACAAAAAGGTAAAACTAAGATAATTTATCTTCTTCTCACTTTTATGGAACAAAACCCAGAGTTTTTCGTATTTATTTAATAATTTAATTTATTCGGAGGAATCATGAGAAAAAAATTAGCATTAATCTTTTTAATAATATTTTTGATACCAATTATATCTTTTTCTAAAAAGTTTGATCCAAGAAAAAATAAAACAATAAAAGCCTACCGTGTTGTAAATGAAAAAATAAAAATAGATGGAAAGCTAACTGAAAAGGTGTGGCAAAATAAAGGAAGAGATGATTTTGTTCAATCAACCCCTATTGACGGAGGAAAGCCATCGGAAAGAACAGTAGTATGGGTAGCATACGATAAAAAAAATCTTTATGTGGCAGCCAGACTGTATGATTCTGAACCAAATAAAATAGTAAAAAGAGTAGGAATGAGAGATAATATGAATGATTCCGATGAATTTGTTTTATCGATTGATCCCTACAATGATAAAAGGTCTGGATACCTTTTTAAAGTAAATCCTGCAAACTCAATTCTTGATGGTGCTCTGTACAATGATTCAAACAGGGATGATAGCTGGGACGGAGTGTGGGAATCTGCTGTAAAAATAGATTCCAAAGGCTGGGTCGTAGAAATTAAAATCCCCTTTAACCAATTAAACTTTAAATCTGATAAAAAGGAGATGATCTGGGGGATAAATTTTGAAAGAGTTATTAAAAGAAAAAATGAGAAAGTTTCCTTTGTTTGGATCCCCAGAAATGATACAGGTTTTGTATCACATTTTGCAAAGTTAATAGGATTAAGAGATATAAAACCGGGAATCTACACAGAATTGCTACCATATATTGTAGGTCAAACAGATATTTATCCTAAAGAGGATGGTAATCCATTTAGGACGGGTAAAGATTTCAGCGGAAACATGGGTTTGGATGCAAAAATTAATCTTAAGAGCAATTTAACATTAAATCTGACTTTTAATCCGGATTTCGGACAGGTTGAGGTGGATCCTGCTGTAATGAATTTAACAGCCTATGAAACATATTTTGAAGAAAAGAGACCTTTTTTTATTGAGGGAGCCAGTATTTTCGATTTCGGAAGAGGAGGAACACATTTTAATATAAACATTAATTGGACTCCTCCCGATTTTTTTTACAGTAGAAGAATAGGAAGACCTCCTCAGGGATACACAGATGCTGAATATTCCAGATATCCGGATAGAACAACTATTTTAGGAGCTTCAAAGCTTACTGGAAAAATCGGTAATAACTGGAATATAGGTGTAATTTCAGCATTAACAGCAAGAGAATTTGCTGAAACTTATACAGATAATACCAAAGGTTCTCAGGAAGTAGAACCAATGAGTTTCTATGGAATAGTAAGGCTTTTAAAAGAATTTGATAAGGGGAAAAAGGGAATAGGATTTATAGGGACAGGAATTTTAAGAGATTTTGATGATGATAATCTTATTAATATTCTTAATAAAAGATCCTTCTCCTTCGGAGTGGATGGATGGACCTATTTTGGTAAAGATGATAAATGGGTAGCTTCGGGATGGTTTGGAGCATCAAGAATAGAGGGTTCTCCCGAAAGATTATATGATGTTCAACTCTCACCACAACACTATTTTCAGAGGCCTGATGCAGACTATTTGAATCTTAACCCTTCTTTAACATCGCTTGAAGGATGGGCAGGAAGATTAACAATAAACAAGGAAAAGGGTAACTGGTTTGTACTTTCAAGTATAGGAGCAATATCACCTGGATTTGATGTTTCAGATTTAGGATTTCAGAGAGAAACAGATATTATAAATGGACATATGTTTTTCGGGTACAAAAATTTTAAACCGGGGAAAATTCTTAGAAGCTTTTTTACAGGAGGAGGATTCCATTATAGCTATGATTTTGGCGGAGATAAATTAAGTGAAGGCTTTCTCTGGATGTTTAATGGCACCTTTCTAAATTATTGGGGAACTGAATTTAATATAGGCTTTTTTAATAAAGGACTCTCAAAGACAAGCACAAGGGGTGGTCCATTAATGATGCATCCAGCAGGGAAATTTATAAGTTTCTCAATCTTTTCAGACAGAAGAAAAGCGGTTGTTTTTATGCCGAGAATATCATATATGGGCTCCAAAGAGGGGGGAGATAATTTATCCTTAGGGGGATTCTTCCAGTGGAAACCCAGAGCAACATTTACATTAAGTGTAGGCCCGAATTTTAGTTTTGGTACAGACAAATCGCAATGGGTTACAAATATTGAAGATAGTTTTATGACAGAAACTTATGGAAAAAGATATATTTTCTCATCAATAGACACAAAAATCCTTTCCCTACAGATAAGATTGAGTTGGGTTTTCTCTCCGAAACTAAGTTTTACAATGTTCCTTCAACCATTTATCGCAGTTGGAGACTATTATGGCTTTAAAGAGTTGAAAATGCCTAAAACCTATGATTTTAATTTTTATGGAGAAGGAAGCTCAACTATTGAGTTTAGTGATAATTTTTACATAATTGACCCTGATGGAGAAGGCCCAGCAGAAGAGTTTTACATTTACAATCCTGATTTTAATTATAAATCCGTAAGAGGAACAGCAGTTTTAAAGTGGGAATTTAAAACAGGTTCAAACTTCTATTTAGTATGGACACAAAATAGGAATAATTATGCAAATACAGGAATCTTTGATCTTTCAAGAGATTTGAATGAGCTTCTCAATGCGAAAGGCACAAATATTTTCTTAGCAAAAATAAGCTATAGATGGGGATTCTGATAAAAATTAATTTGTAAACATTGGAAATTGGTGATATTATAAAAAATAAAAGAACTATTATTAAATATTTTCTAATTTGGTATGAAAGAGGAAATTAATAATAGATTTTTCAAAATTGCATTGGAAGAGGCCAAAAAAGGTATGGAAAAAGGAGAAGGAGGTCCTTTTGGAGCTGTCATTGTCAAAAAGGGGGAAATAATAGCAAAAGCTCACAATGAGGTTTTAAAAACAAATGATCCTACTGCTCACGCTGAAATTGTCGCTATAAGAAAAGCTTCTAAAAAACTCAATAGATTTGATTTATCGGATTGCGAAATCATTTCAACATGCGAACCCTGCCCTATGTGTCTTTCGGCAATCTACTGGGCTAAAATCAAAAAGCTTTACTATATATGCACAAGAGATGATGCCGAAAAAATAGGGTTTGATGATAAATTCATATATGATGCCATCTCAGGAAAAGCCAAAAGAGATGATTTGGAGAAGATAAAAGTTGATAATGAAGAATGCCTCAAACTATTCAAAGAATGGGAAAAGAAGGATGATAAAATCCCCTATTAATCTTAAAAATAAATTTAGAAAATAAAATGTCAAAAAAATTAGCTTTTGAAAGATTTGTATGGTTTATTAATAAAGTAAAGGAGGATTCCTACCCCAACACTTCTGACATTCAGGAAAGATTTGAAGTATCAAGGTCCACAGCTCAAAGAGATTTGGATTTTATAAGAGATAGGCTTCAAATACCTTTAAAATATGATAATCATAAAAAAGGATACTATCTTGAAGCTGAAGATAAGGATCTTACATTGCCACTCATATGGGCATCCAATGAAGAACTTTTGCTATTTGCTGTGTTAAAGGAGCTTATAAGAGATGAAAAACTAAAAAACACATTAAAACAATTCTTAAAGAAGATAACCCTGTTTTCAGATGAAGAGTTTGAAAAGATAAGCAAATCAGTATCATACAGAGGTATCAGGCTTTACAAAAGTAGAGGGGGAATTTTAGAATCCATAGCCAATGCAATAATAGACAGTAAAAAGATCGAAATAAAATATTATTCAGTCTTTTCGGAAAACAATAATCTTACTCATAGAAAAATAACTCCCCTTCATTTGATCTATTATATGGGTAACTGGTATCTTTTGGCAGAAAAAAACAAGCAGCTGAGAACTTATGCAGTATCAAGAATTTTCAATGTCAAAATCTGTGAAGAACCATCAAGTGACTATTTCAATGAGGACCAAATTAAAGAGATACTGAATCAATCATTCGGAATCTATCTTACAGATAGGAGAAAAGAATTAATTGATGTGAAATTGAGGTTCTCCAAATCAATATCAGCACTAATTGAAACATTGGTATTTCACCCTGAACAAAAAGTAAAAAAAATGAAGAACGGGGAAATAGAGATAAGCTTTAAATCAACATTTAATTATGAACTAATAAGAGAAATCTTAAGATTCGGAGATGAGGTAAAAGTCATAAAACCCGATAACCTTAGAAAAAAGGTATGTGAAATTTTTAAAAATGCATTAAAAATTTATAAAGAGGATTAAACCCATATTTTTTATAAAAACCTCATAAAACAATTTCATAGTTAAAGATTAATAAAACACATAATATGAAGGTAGCTTGAAAATTTTGGATTTTTCAATAATAATAGGATATGGACAATTTTAAGCTTCCGGAAAAACTTTTCTTTAAAGAGAGAGAGGTTATTAAGATTACAAAACTTTCCAAAAAAGTTCTTAATTACTGGATAGACTTATTTCCCTTTCTAAACATACAAAAAAATTCCAACGGGGATCTTCTTTTCAAAAGAGAGGATATAATTCTACTTCTTGAAATAAAAGATTTGGTCTTAAATCAAGGTAAGAGCATAGAAGAGGCTAAAGAAATAATAGAAAATAAGATAAAGAATTTATCATCTCAAGAAAATCAAAAAAAAGAAACAATTGAAAATAAGATAAACACTACGTCGGTAGACAAATCAATATTAGAGGAGATAAAGAGAGAAATTGCAAACATCTTGACAATTCTTAAAAAAAATAGTAAAACATAGGGGAATTTATCGGGACGTGGCGCAGCCTGGTAGCGCACACGCTTGGGGTGCGTGGGGCCGGTGGTTCAAATCCACTCGTCCCGATTTTTTCATTTTAAGAGGATTTTATGAAAAGAAAACTTTTAATAACCAATGATGATTCAATTTTTGCAGAGGGAATAAAAAGACTTGAGCAAGGTCTAAAAGAGTTTGGCTCTGTTTACACTGTGGCTCCCGACAGAGAAAAGAGTGCTGTTTCATTCGGAATAACAACAAATTCTCCTTTGAGAATAAGCAAAGTTGATGAATTCCACTATGCAATATCAGGAACCCCTGTTGACTGTGTTTATTTGGCGACAAAGGTTCTTTTAAAGGAAAAACCTGATATTGTTATATCAGGAATTAATCATGGAGCTAATATAGGAGAGGATACGATCTATTCCGGAACAGTGGCAGGTGCATTTCAGGCTTCGCTTTTGGGAATTCAAGCCATTGCAGTCTCAGTGATAGAAAATAAAGATAATATATATGATTTTGAGTCAGCTATAAAAGTATCAAAAAGTATAGTTAAATTTCTGCTTAACAATCCCTTACCAGAAGGAACAATTCTTTCAATAAATGTTCCTTTCAAACCAAAGGGAGTAAAATTAACAAAATTGGGACATAAAAGGTATGATGCGGAAGTCATTGAAAAGATGGACCCGAGAGGTAACAAATATTATTGGATAGGTCCCGGGAAGATAACTGTTTTCGGAGAGGATTCCACAGATGTAAAAGCTGTGGAAAGCGGCTATATCTCCGTCACACCTCTATCTCTAAACTTTTTCAATGATGAGCTCTACGGATTCCTTAAAGAGAAGGAGAATGAAATTTTTAAAGAGATGGTATGATAAGGTTTTAAGCTGGGCAGATTCACCTTACAGTGAGTGGGCACTTTTTTTAAATGCTTTTGCAGAATCAAGCTTTTTCCCTATTCCGCCTGATGTTCTAATGATGGCAATGGAAGTCGGGAAGCCGAAAAAATCTTTCAGATTTGCCACAATATCATCAATTGGCTCTATTTTAGGAGGAATTGCAGGCTATGGCATAGGATACTTTCTCTTTGATACAATCGGTAGACCTATAATTAAATTTTATCATTTAACAGATAAATTCCAGCATTTGGGTGAGCTTTACAATACATATTCGGCATGGATTGTTAGTATTGCAGGGTTCACACCAATTCCTTACAAATTGATAACAATAACATCAGGATTCTGGAAAATAAATTTTCTCGTCTTTTTAATAGCTTCTACTATAAGTCGTTCGGCAAGATTTTTTATAATATCAACTCTTTTTTACTTTTTTGGAGCTAAAATCAAGGATTTTATTGATAAATACTTTAATTTACTTTCGATACTTTTTGTCATTCTTTTAATAGCAGGATTTGCGATAATAAAATTAATAAAATAATTCAGGATAATTTGTTATTTTTCTTTATATAATCAATC
>JALXDT010000096.1 GCA_027070475.1 Candidatus Aminicenantota bacterium
ATTTCATCCATATCCGAAAATTTTTCTTTGTATAGCTCGGCAATCTGTTTTCTTTTATTATTAATTTTAACAATTTTTTTTAATTGTTCTCTTCCTATTGCTGCTGATATGTCTGTCATATTGTATTTAAATCCCATGACTTTAACATCATAGAAAGGCAATCCCTCATGTTTAAGTCTTGAATATGCTTCTTTATCTATCCCATGTAATGAGTATAACCTTAATTTTCTTTCATAATCTTCATTGTTTGAAGATATAATTCCCCCTTCTCCTCCTGTTGTAATATTCTTGTTTGAATAAAAGCTGAAAGCTACAAGATTTTCAGAATCACCAATGTTTTTACCTTTGTATTTAGACCCAATAGCATGAGCTGCATCTTCAATTACTTTGAGATTATACTTTCTTGCTATATCGTTAATTCTTTCCAGATCAGCAGGCTGTCCTGCATAGTGAACAGGTAAGATTGCCTTTAGTTTAGTTTTTCTTTTTTTATGTATAGGGAATTTTTCATTGAAAATATATTCTCTTTCAATCTTTTCAATTATTTTATCAGCTGATATATTATAATCTTTCTCATCAATATCTACCAAAACAGGATATGCTCCTGTTTCTACGATAGAATTAATGGTTGAAACAAAGGTAAATGGCGTTGAGATAACATCATCCCCTTTTTTTATTCCTATTGTTGCAAGAGAAACATGGAGAGCGGCTGTAGCAGAATTAACAGCAACAGAAAATTTTGATCCGATTAGGTTTGAAAATTCTTTTTCAAATTCTCTAACTTCTGGGCCAGAAGTAAACCAGTTTCTCTTAAAAACTCGCTTTACAGCATTTAATTCTTCTCTTCCTAATAGAGGTTCGGAAAAGGGTAAATAACCGTTTTTTTTAAAATATCCCATTATTTTTTCTTTTTTCTTTTCTCAACCCAACCCTCTTTGTTTTCCTGCCTTGCTCTTGCAATAGCAAGAGCTCCTGAGGGTACTTTTTTTGTAATTGTAGAACCAGCAGCAATATAGGAATTCTTTTCAATTTTTACAGGAGCAACTAATTCTGTTCCAGAACCTACAAAAACATTATCTTCGATTATTGTTGGGTTCTTCTTTACTCCATCATAATTACATGTTATTGTTCCTGCCCCTATATTAACATTTTTCCCTACTGTAGCATCACCAACATAACTTAAATGCATTGCTTTGGAACCTTTCCCAAAAACAGTGTTTTTCATTTCTACAAAGTCACCTGTTTTAGCCCCCTCTTTTATAATTGTATTATTTCTTAATCTTGAATAGGGACCAACACTTGTATTTTTTTCAAGGGTTGAGTCGACGATGTGGGAGAAAGAGAGAACTTTTGCAGACTTTCCTATTTTTGTATTTTCAATATAGGTGAATGGGAATATCTCAGCCTCGCTTTTTATCTCGGTTTCACCTTTTATTACTGTGTTAGGGTGAATTTTAGCGCCTTTTTCAATTTTAACTCCCCAATCAATAAGTATATTATCAAAAGAGTCAAAGATAACACCTTTTTTTTCAAAATTAAATAGATTTATCTTATATAGAAAAGATGTGATTAAAGGATCTGGTTTTGTAAAAGAGATATATTCATCTTTCTCCATCTCATAGGCTTTCATGTTGTTTTCGATGTAATTATCGGGAATATTTAGAGAAATATCATCTGCTGAAATTTGCGTGTTTTTTTTATAGGTTTCACCTTTTAAAAACAAACCTAATACGGTTTCTCCCGAAACAAATAATTTTTCTTTTTTATTTTGTTTTTCAGTAAGAGCTATGTGAAGATACTCTGTAAGTACGAAATAAAAATCATTATCATTAATTTTTTTTAATTCAGGAGCAAAAATTACATTAAAACCTATTTTTTCTAAAATTTCTGATAAGTTTCTCTTAAAATTTGTGAGAATTAAATCATAAAAAAGAATAATATTATTCTTTTTTATCATTTTCTTTTTCTTTGTTTCTTTTTACTAATTTTTTAAATTCTTTATTTTTATAAAGATTTATAA
>JALXDT010000097.1 GCA_027070475.1 Candidatus Aminicenantota bacterium
CCATTGGTTTTAATGATAGCAGGAGCAATAGGAGCTTCTATGGCATTTATGCTCCCTGTTGCAACACCTCCCAATGCTCTTGTTTTTGGTTCAGGTTATATAAAGATGAAAGACATGATAAAAGCTTGCATCCTCCTTAATATAATATCAATTATACTGATAACTTCTTTTCTTTATTTTTTATCCTTTGTTTATCTGAAAAATTTTTAAATTAAAAGCTATATTGAACATTTACATAAAAGATATTATTGTTTAATTTTGTAAAACCTTCCTCCATATTTTCATCTCTTATTACATAATTAACCTGAAATTTAACATGCTTACAGAAGAAGTAATTGATTCCCGCTGTATAATTATTATATTTTTTTACTCCAAATTTATCAAAACCACCATCATTGGGAGTAAAAGCATCGTATCTGATAAGAGATTCCACCCTTTTGCTTAGCTTATATCCAAGTTTTAAGAAAAATCCATTGTAATTCTGAGTTTCTTCAAGGTTTAAGAAGTTTTTCTCTCCTTTCATGAATTCTATCTTAAAGTTAATTCCATTTTTTACATAAAAAAGATGGGCTCCATAAGTTGTGTTTTTAATATCTGTCGTGGTTATTTTTGACTGAGTTGCATAGGAGCCTATCCTAAAGCCATCCATGGGAAAAATTTCTATTCTCCCTCCTACAAATAAATCTTTCTGTCCAGAGTAGGTTGAAGATTTAACCGATGGAGTAAAGATTAAAGCTGTTTCAGGATTTCCAACCATAAAGGCATAGTAAATTTTTTTATTGTATAATTTACCACTGAGTTGAGCGCCAAAGGTTCTGAAACCAGCTAATCCATTCAATTTTGCCCACTGGAGCACAAACATAGATCTTTCAACAAAATCAAGTTTTCCTGAAGATGTTAGAGATGTGGAAACAGAGGCTGGCACTGTGAATTTTCCAAATCTCAGGTTTAATTCAGGTTTGAATTTAAGGTCTAAATAAGCATCTATTAAACCTGTTGTTTGCTTATCCCATGATCCCTGAATCACGCCTACTACTTTTTTTGAAAACTTTGTAACCACCTTTAATCTAATTCTTCTCGCGGTGAATCCAAAGGAATAATCACTTGAATTATCCTGTGCATAAGAAAACCAGTTTTGAACCAAACCTTTAAATTTAATTTCCACTGCATATAATGAAGAGAAAGAGAAAATCAAGATAAGTAAAATAATAAACAAACTATTTTTTTTCATTTATTCCTCCTTTAAATTGTGATATGTTTATTTATTACCAGAATCAGCGCTGAAAGTCAATTGAATTTATATTTTTAAGCCAACTCTCTTATGATTAATTAAAAAACTTGCTAAGATTATTTAAGGTGAATTTCAAGATATTGACAAAAAATTATTATAATAGAATACTATTTTATTGTGAAAAATTAGGAGGCTTTTAATGAGGAAAATATCACTTATTTCATTTCTTCTTTTTCTTCTTAGCATTATGTCACTTTCTGCAGAATACAAAATATTAACAAATGGGGATGCTGAAGAGGTTATTTTAAATGACATTAAGTTTAAAAGAGATTATACTACGGAAATCTTTCCCGAGGGGAGAGGTAGTTTATCTTACTGGAAATTCACTAACACCGCAAAATTATGTTCTCAAGAAAAAAAGAGCGGTAAATACAGTGTTCTTTTACTGGGCAATGAAAAGGATAGTACTGCAAGAATAGAGAGCAATATGTGGCATTCTGTGGATTCAGAGATAAAATTCGGAGTTCCTATTTTCCCGAATAAAACAGTTAAAGTTTCTTTTTATTATAAGACGAATAAGTATGTTAAAAAGGGAGAAGCAAAAGCAACTCTTGAGTTCGGAGTGGATCAACAGCATTATGGAAAAGAGAAAGCTTTGATTATAAAAAATATAGATCTTCCCCCATCATCCACCTGGACAAAAATAGAGAAAAAATTTAAATTTCAGGAGCTTCTATTGGGAGCAAATATAGAATTTATTTTAAAGGGTAAAAAAGGAGGAGATAAAAGAAAAGTCTGGATTGATAATGTAGAGATTATTCAATCTTCTCAAGAGAGTGGAATTAATCTTGTTAGGAATGGTGATTTTGAAATAGCAGACAATTCAGATTCTTGGCCAAAATACTGGGATATTGCCAAAGAAGACCAATGGGTCAGCTGGGTCGGAGAAAAATATAGAAAACCTGTTTTAGACTCATCTGTTGTGAAGAATGGAAAATTCTCATTAAGAGAAAGTGTTGTTTATGGAGATATTTCGAGCCTTTCTCAAAGAATTAGAATCAATCAGAAAAAAACAAAACCTATTGTAATTTCATTATGGACTAAATTAGATAATAGTATAGGAAATTCACCTCCTCACTATAATGGTCCGGATAATTTAGCAAACTTAAATGTTCATGTTTACTATACAGATGGAACAATGGCAGAGGTATCCCCTACCTTTATTTTGGGTATAACTGACCATGATTGGAGAAAAAAAGTTTTTGGGATCATTGCTAAAAAACCAATTGAAGAGGTCTCCTTGAGATTTATACTTCTTGGTTCTGAGCCAACAACATCATTATGGATTGATGATGTCAGATTTTATGAATATAATTCAAGTGAAAAAGAGTTAAGAGAAAGAAATGTTTATATTCCTCCACAAAAGTTAATTTCCAATTGGGGAGAACAATTAAGAGAAAATAGACTTTCAGTTTCAAATGATGATGATAATATCTATATGAAAATACCTTTTGAAAATAATCAACAAGAGGTAAAGATCTATCTCAATCCTCTAATTGAGATAACAGGGATTAATCATAGAAGATATCTTTATTATGTATTAAAAATTCATAAAGAAAAAGGTGCTCAATGGGGCCTTGTAACTGAAAAGCAAGGATATACAGCAGAAGGTCTTTTTGAACCTGCTAAATCTTTAGGAATTTCAGTAAAAAGGGATAAAGAGTCTGTTAAAGTTAAGATTCCATTTAAGGCAATTAAATTAAATGGTCCATCGTTTGAACCCTTTGGTATAAATTTTATGTGGATTGGCGAGAATGGAGATAAAACATTGTGGACAGGAAGAAGAATAAACAATAGAGAAATGGGAAGATTGATTTTAGCAAAAAAAAGATTAATAGAATTAATTTCTCTTGAATTTGGAAATGCTTATTATTTTGATAGAGATCAGTCTGATGATTTTATTTCATACCCACAAATTTACGCAGGTGAAAATACAGCAAAGCTTGTTTTAAGAAATAAAACTCAGTTATCAACTAAGATAGTTATAGTATATGGAATGAAAGATCTAAAATTAAATAAAAAGGAGATAATCTTAACTCCTCTAAAAAATAGCTCTATTAATATAAAATACAATGCCGGTTTAGAGAGAAATACAGAATTTGTATTAAGGATATACAAGGATGGAAAGGAAATTTTCAACTCATCATTTCCTATTATTATTCCTCCGTCTATAGAGATCAATACTGATAAGGAATTTTACTATCCATCAGAGAGTAAAGCAGAGTTAAGAATATATAATAGATACAGGCCTCTTTTAAAAGGAAGTAGTTTGTCTATTAAAATTGTTGATTTAAAAAGAAAAAAGGTTGTTTTAAGAAAGAACGTTAATATAAGCAATAAAAAGAAGACAATATATTTTCCGATAGAAAACTTGAGAATTAACAAACTTCCCATTCAAGATTATAAGTTTGAAGTAATCTTTAATAATAGTAAAGGTCATGTTATAGGCAAGGCGGAGAAATTATTCGGGAGAATTTATCTACCAGAGAAAAGAAAGCTACCTCCAATCAAGAAAGTAAGTGTGGATAAAAATGGACATGCAGTAATAAATGGTAATTTCAAATATTTTCCCATTGTACCATCAGTTGATAAATTAATGGAGGATAATTGGGATGAAGCAATAAAGATGGGAGCAAATATTTTCAGGGCATGGTTCAATAAAAAAACATTTTTCCAGAGAGATAGAGCATGGAAAGAGAATGCCTATACTTTAACTATTGGGCCTGGATTTGATAAAAAACAGATGAAAATGTTCAAATCAAAAGAAGGAGAAAGGCTTATTAAACATCCCGGATTCTTTTCTATGTATGGAAAACAGTTTTATTTCTGGAAACTTTCAGAGGGATTGATTAATTACAGAAAAGAGGTTGAAAATGAGACTGCAAAAAGAGGTTTGAATAGATTAATAATATGGGGACACCATGATTCAAGTTTTCTATATGATTTAAGATCTCCTGACTGGAAGTTTAAAAACCCGGATGTAGGTTATTGCTATGTAAAAATAATGGGAAGGCCGGGCCCTGTGTGGAGGAATTCACCATTTCTAACTCTTACAGAAAGAATATTGCATCCCAATATTTTCTTACTTGCAGAGGTCAACTATTATGTTTCTTTTCATGGTGATGAAATTGTTTCGGAAAATTACTTTGGGGGAGGACTTGTCTCACTAAGAGGTGATGATTGGAGAGGGCTTAAAAATGAAACTTATCAGGCTGTTATCAATGGAGCAGATGGTGTTTACAACTGGGTTTGTGCTCAAAAAAGAGATATTCAACGGCTGAGAGGATATTATAATGAACTGAATTATATGTGGCCAATATTTTTATCAGAGGATGCTAAAATTAAGGTTGATTTGTTTCCTTTTGATTCAAAAATAATTTTTATGGTAAAGAAGTGGAATGGGAAAATTTATCTGATTACTGCAAATAGTTCTGAAATAGCTCAGAAGGCTACTTTAAAATTAAGCATTAAAAATTTTGAGGTTAAAAAGCTTTTCAATTTAAAAGGAGATATGAAAGTGGAAAGTAATTTGATAAAAGATGTTTGGCCTAAGTATGGAGTCTATGTTTATGAAATTAAAATAAAGAACAAAGAGTAATCTTGTAATTAACAGCTTAATATTATAAAATGGAAAGGGAAAAATGAGTGAGGAAAAGAGCAAAGAAACTTTGGAAAAAGAGATATTATCACTGAGAAGAAGAATAAAAGAGCTTGAAAGTGAAAATTTTATAGCAGAGGCAATACTAAATTTAGCCCCTATAGGAATAGTTGTTATAAATGAATATAAGATTGAATATGCGAACAATGTATTCCATGAAATTCTAAAAATAAAAGATGAGAACCTATTTCAAAAAAATTTCCTCCAATTTATTCCTAAAAATAATTTAGAAGAATTTAAGAAAAGGGTAGAAAAAGCAGTAAAAAAGAGTCCCGTACAAAGGGTAAAAGAGGAATTTCTTGATTCAAACAATGAAACAGTCTATGTTGAAACATCAATTATTCCCATCCTTTTTAATGGTAAAAATTCAGCTCTACTTTTAAT
Organism: Candidatus Aminicenantota bacterium; assembly: GCA_027070475.1. Lineage (GTDB taxonomy): Bacteria > Acidobacteriota > Aminicenantia > JAMOAD01 > JAMOAD01 > JALXDT01. Next base: position 5,334 of record JALXDT010000097.1, read on the forward strand.
TGTAGATAGATCTGAAGAGGTAAGATATCAGAGAAAGCTTTATGAAAATGAGATGAAATTTAAATCTCTTGCTGAAAACTCTCTGGTTGGTATTTATTTGATTGAAGATGAGAAAATTGTGTTTTGTAATGAAAAATATGCAGAAATTCTTGGTGAAAAGTCTTGCAAAGATGTTATTGGAAGAAGTGTTTATGATTTTATTCATCCTGATGATATTGAAAAAGCTAAGTCTGAAATTGAAAAAAGAGTCAAAAGAGAAGAGCAGTTCAGTCATTATATAGTGCGCCATAGAAGAGACAACGAAATCAGATTCCATGAAGTCTTTGGAAGTACAGTGGAGTTTGGAGATAAAAAGATATTATCCGGTGTTTTAATAGATATAACGGACCGGATTCTCACTGAAAAAAAACTTGAAGAGAGCGAGAAAACCTATAGGGGTATTATAGATAGCATAGAAGAGGCTATATATATTCAAAATAAGAATGGTATTTTCTTAGATGTGAACAAAGGGGCTGAGAAAATGTACGGTTATTCAAAGGAAGAGCTTATAGGGAAAAATCCAGGGGATGTGTCAGCTCCAGGGCTTAACGATATGGATGAAGTCCTAAAAAAATTTTTAACGACATTAAATAAAGGTATTCCTCAGGAGTTTGAGTTCTGGGGTAAGAGGAAGGATGGATCCTTTTTCCCAAAAAATGTCAGATTGTATAAAGGGACTTATTTTGGAGAGGATGTTGTAATAGCAGTAGCTCAGGATATCACAGAAAAGAAAAAGATGCAAAAAGAAAAGGAAGCAATAAACCAGAGAATGCAAAAATCCCAAAAATTAAAGAGTCTGGGAACTCTTGCTGGGGGAATAGCCCATGATTTTAACAATCTCCTTACTCCTATTATGGGTTATGCTGAAATAATTCAAAAAATTAATAAAGATAATAAGATAAAAAAATATATAAGCCTTATATTAGAATCTTCAAAGAGAGCTAAAAAATTAGTCGAGAACATTTTATCATATAGTAAAGATAATCAAACTGAAATGGGAATTGTGTATATTCAAGATGAAATTGAAAAGGTCCTTGATTTACTAAAAGAAAGCATTCCTTCAACAATAAATATAAGAAAAAAAATTGACAAAAAATGTAAGCCTCTTTATGCTAATCCTACCCAGATACAACAAGTTATTATGAATTTATGTACAAATGCTTTTAAGGCTATGGAAGGTAGAGGAGGAGATTTAGAAATTATATTAAAAGAAATATCAAAGAAAAATCTTCCTGAAAACATGGGATACCTTAAAGGCTCTTTCTTTGCAAAAATAGTTATAAAGGATAATGGAATTGGTATGGATGAAGAAACCCTTAATAATATTTTTGAACCATTCTATACCACCCGTGAAAAAGGAACAGGACTTGGAATGTTTATAGTTAGTTCAGTAGTTGAGGCATACAATGGAGATATTTTTATAAAAAGTACAGTGGGAGAGGGGACAGAAGTTGTGATATATCTTCCGGTTTTTTCAAAAAAAGAACTTGCTGGAAAGGAAAAGAAGAAAGAGAAAAAATTAAGTAAAGTTTTAGAAGAAAAGATAACAGGAAAAAAGAAAAACAATGTATTGGTAGTTGATGATGAAAAAATAATTACTGAAATGTTACAAGAAGCTTTAGGTTTAGAGGGATACAAAGTTAAAGTA
>JALXDT010000098.1 GCA_027070475.1 Candidatus Aminicenantota bacterium
TAATTTTTCAATGCCATCAAGCAACATCTGTTTCAATTCCCCTTCCAGTTTGAGATTTTGTAAAATTAGAAGAATAGCTCTGTAATGGTCAATAGGAGATGTAAATCTTTGAAATTTTTCCAAGATATCTTCCTCTGAGATTTTTTCTTCACCTTTTTCTGAAACAATGTAATCTATTATTTTTTCAAAGAAGAAAAGATCAACAAATGAGGTTGTTTTAAAATCAGAGTCAAAGGGTATTTCCAAAACATCAAGGTATGAAAGAAACCAAAATGTAAAAAGTCTTTCAACTTCCTCATTGAAAACAGGAAAATCCCTGATAAATCTCTCCCAGCGCAGATTTAATTCTTTTAAAAATTCTTGATCTTCCTCGGATAATCCGAAATTTTTATACGATTTTCTCAGAAGGAGTAATATTTCTCCTATCTCTATCCTTGTATTAATATAATCTTCATCTTCACTAAACTTTGAGCGTGTATCATATTTTTTTGAAATCTTATATGATTTTTCAAAAAGAGGTAAAATTTTATCAAATACTTCCTTTAAAGAAACCTTTTCCACATCTTCTTTTATTACAATCTCTTTAAAATTTAAAGAATCTAATTTTATTTTTTCTATCATTCTTCCCCTAAAAAAACTCTTACAGGAGCCGCATCTGTTCCGTAAATCTTTAAAGGAAGAGCAAAAAGATTGTAATATCCGGGAGTAACCTTTTGAAGGTTCAAACCTTCTATTATTAAAACATCATTCTTTAAAAGTGTCTTGTGAACCGAATAATTATCATTAATATATTTCTCTATGGAAAGATATTCTATTCCTACAAGCTCTATTCCCCTTTCAATAATCCAATCCGCACCACTCTGATTTAGTGCTGCAAATTCTCTTGAAAAGGAACCATTTTTATAAAGCCCAGAATTTTTTGTTTTTATTAAAAGCTTTTTTGTATCTTCCGGGATATTAGCTTTTTCAAAAGCTTTTCTATCAACAGGATCATCTTTGATCTCTACAACATAAACTTTTCCGTAAAACTTGTTTAGCTCAAAATCCTCTTGAGTTTTTCCATCATCAAAAAAGTGTTTGGGAAAATCAATATGAGTTGCTGTGTGGAGACTCATCTTAATATAGCTTGAGTTTGCAATATCCCCGTTTTTTATGTTTCCAAATCTTTCTATTACAGGTTTAAACTCATCTTCCCACATAATGGTATCTTTAGTAATCGGTGTTGAAATATCAATAATTTTCATCAATGTTCTCTATTAAAATAAAAATCTTCTTTGAGCTCACTTTCTGAAAATCTTTTCAAAAATTCCCTCTGGATTTCAAACACTTTTCTCGCTCTCCATATCCTTTAAAACTTCATAGTAAAGCTCAATTATCGAAAGATCACTTTTATCAAGCCTCAGATTTTTTCTTTCCCTGTAAAGCTCTTTTATAATAAATGTTTTTCTTCCATAATTCGGAAAAAATTCCGCTATCCTCTGAAGAATTTTCAAATAGTCCAATTTTTCAGGATAATAATCCCAGAAAAGAAACTTTTTCTCCCTTTCGGTTAAAAGCTTAAGAATCTTTTCTTTCCTTTCTTTCTCTTTCATATCTCTCAGCTAATCTTTTAAAAAGCCTTGCAAGTTCTATATCCTTTTCAATCCCTTCAAGAGGATCTTCGGGAGGTATTGCTCCCATTTTGACAGCCCATCGCCACATCTGATCATAAAGTTTAAGTTTTTCCTCATAACTCATATCTTCCTTTGCCTGATACTCTCTTTCAAACTCTTCCCACAAATCTTTATCTTTGATCATAAAAAACCTTCAGACAGGCTACCGCCATTTCCCTGTTCTTTCTCTCTCTTAATTAAATTCTTCATTATATTTTATATCGGAATTTTATCTTCCGATTTTATATTCAATCACAATTTATTTTCTTAGTCAACATTAAAAAAGAGTATTTTATTTACTTATTTCCTGCGGAATTATAATTTTACGGATTTGTCAAATTAATTTTCTCTTCTTCCACC
>JALXDT010000099.1:0-1388 GCA_027070475.1 Candidatus Aminicenantota bacterium
GAATAAGCCGGGTTTCCAAGATAAAGTTGAAAAATCTTTATAAAGATAATCTCAACCATTATAAAAGCAAGCCCAATCATAAAAAAATATAGAATAATACTCTTCTCAACCTTTGCTTTACCTTTAACTTTTAATGGTAAATATATAAAAAGAAAAGGTAAAAAGACTGATAGAAATAATAGAGATAAATAAATACTATTTGAGTAAACAATCCCCCAATCAACAATTTTTGTTGCCATCCCTTTTGTAATATTATTTTTGAATTTCAATTGTCCGATTTTGTTTGGTTGGTTAAAATATGGAGAATTATCATAAACAGGGGCTATATTAACAGAGGAAGCTTGTATCGCCTCTTTGTATTTACCTGAAGCAAGTTTATAGTAAATATTATCCTTTTTTACAAAAGGAGAATAAACGACCTCATGTTTTCTACCAAAAAATTTTAACAGTTTTGCATCTTTCTCAGTAATATCCCCTTTCTTCATAAAGAAGAAATTAAAACCCTTTTTAGCCTGAATGATAAAAAATTTTCTTTCTGGATGCTCCACTTTCATCTCCCTTAGAGCTTGAAAAGCTGTTGAAAAAAGTCTTTCGCCAAACCAATGAACTATAGAAACAAATCCATCACTATTCAAATGTTTCCAGTAATCTTTAAAGCTTTCCACAGTATAAATATAAGTTTCAGAAATACTTAATCCTCCAGCAAGCAGAAGATCCGCATTATGAGAGTTCACCATTTGAATTACATCGAATTTTTGATGAATTCTTTTTAAAACGCTTCTACCTTCGTCATTCAAAAGAGTAACCCCTTTTTGAGAAAAAATATTTCCTATATATTTGGCGTATCTTCCCTTTGCAAGCTTACATATAACAGGATCCATTTCAACAGCTACTATTTTTTTCACCCTGTGGGATAGAGCACAAAGAACCTCATAACCTCCAGCCGATCCAATAATCAAAGCTGATCTATTTTTCGTCAATTGATAAGGAATGGCTTCATGGGACCAGAGTATTGGTTTTAACTTTCTTAACTTACCATCAAAATTAACAAACCACGATTGCATGGTTCCTGCATCTATCCATATAACCTTCTTTCTCTTTTTTAAAAAAGGAGCAACATCTATTTTATTAATAGGACTCCATTCACTATATTCAATTGTTTTATTGTAAAACTGAATTAAATACGCTCTCTTTATCATCTTTGGGACAATTTCAAATACAGTACTACTTTTGACAAACATAAGAGTAAATAAAATTATAATAAGTAAAAAACTGGCAACTTTTTTAGCAGGCTTAATTTTACTTATTAAAAACCAGGAAAAGCCTAAAAGTAAAAAAAGTAAAACTATTATCTTTGATGGTCCTAACTTTGTAATTAAAGGTATTAA
>JALXDT010000099.1:1398-2006 GCA_027070475.1 Candidatus Aminicenantota bacterium
TTACATATCCACTTTCTTTGTATCAAGTGCGGCAGAACTCGTTGTATGAAAAATATGCCTCTTCCAAAAATGGAGTTACCCGAGGGTTATAGCTATGAAGGAGCTAACTTTGTAATTAAAGGTATTAAAGCTATACCTCCCAAAGCTGCACCAAGAAGATCCACAAAATAAAGCTTACCTATTTCAGAAGAATAAAGAGTAAAAATTAATACGAGAGAAACCCCAGCTAGAAAAAAAGGAATAATAAGAACAAGAATATTTAAAAGAAACAGAAGAAAATTTGAGATCGGATTAAAAAGGTGTAAAAAATCTATATTAGTAAGAAGGGTTATTTTATATACAACTGGAAGAGAAACAACATAACTGATTAAAAAAAATTCAAGAAAATTAATTGAATTTTTCTTTTTGGATATTTCACTCAAGGATAAATAAACACCGCTAAGTCCATATCCGAAAAGAGCAAGGGAAATCATTAAAAAAGCAAAAGAACTTACATATATTACCGAAAAAACTCTCGTGTAAAGAATTTCAACTAAAATGGTTGAAAAAGTTATACTAAAAATTGTAAAAATAAGATGTATTCTTCTCATTAAACACCTGCTTTCTAT
>JALXDT010000100.1 GCA_027070475.1 Candidatus Aminicenantota bacterium
TCCTCATACTCATCTCTCATAGAGTTCTGTTTTCCCTTTTTTTCATTAATCTTTTCTTCAAGAATATTTTTCTGTTCCTCAATCTTCTCATATTCACCTTTGGAGTTTTTAATTAAAATTTTTAGTGAATCTTTCTTTTCTTCCAGTTCTTTGATTAGTTTATCTGAATTTTCGAGCCATTGATTGTTTTTCTCTGATGTTTCTCGGTTTTTTTTAAGATTTTCTTCTGCGATCTTAAGCTCTTTTCTTTTGATTTCGAGTGATTCTTTGGTATTATAATATTCTTCTCTCTTCTTTCTTATCTCTTCATCAAGTTTCCATAGTTCTGAGTTTTGTTTTGAAATTTCTTTTTCAAGCTCTTTCTGTATATTTCTTAATGATTCTAATTCCTCCCATTGGGATTTTAGCACCTTTTGAATATCAGCTCTTTTATTTTCCAGTGATGTTAATTTAAGGAAGTAAATTTGTTTTCTAATATCTCTGAAATTCTTTTTTATCTCTTTATATCTTTTTAATTTTTCATATTCTTTCTCCCAGAGTTCAAGCTCTTTTTTAACCTCTTCCAGAACATTATTTAATATATTGAGATTACTTTCAGCTTCTATTAATTTTCTATATGCTTCTTTCTTTTTTTCACGATATCTTGAAATTCCTGCAGCTTCTTCTATAAGAGCTCTTTTTTCAAGAGCTCCCATTGTTATTATACTCCCTATCATTCCCTGTTCTATAAAGAAATATCTCCTATCTCCAATACCTAATTTGTATATTTCCTCTGTAATATCCTTTAATCTCACTCTTTTTGAATCAATCCTGAATATGGATTCTCCGTCTCTAAATGCTTTTCGAAGAATTCTCTTCTCTTCTCCATTTTCTGTGGAGAAGACAAGAGAAACTTCGGCTGATGCAAGTGGTTTTCTTTTTCTGTTTCCTACAAAAATTATATCTTCAGTTTTTCCACCTCTGAGGTTTGAAATTTTTGTTTCTCCCATTGCCCAGATAAGTGCATCCAGAATATTACTCTTACCACTTCCATTGGGACCAATTATTACATTTGCCCCCTCTTTTAAGAAAATTTCATTTCTTAGTGGGAATGTTTTAAAGCCAAAAATCTCTATTTTTTTGAGTAAAGCCATCGAATTGGACAAAAAAAAAAGGGGGCTTTTAAAGCCTCCTTTTTTATTAGATTGGATATTAAAGATTAATTTTGTAATTAAAGTTTAAATATTTTACAGCAACAAAACCACCATCAGCAAGATGTGCCCAGCCATTGTCAACTGTTAAAACTTTTACGACATCCCCTTTCTTGAGATATCTGATAGGTTTAGAATCCACTGTTCCCTGTTCTCTGACTGTTAAAACAGAGCAGTTTGTAACTGTTCCATAAATTTCAACATTTCCCTTTGTAATATTTTTCAGATCATTAATTGCTTTTGCTATATCATCTCCTTTTGCATTAAGTTTTGTAAAACCATCTTTGAGAAGTTTGTTGTTCTCATTAACTTTTGTTTTTACTGCGGCCACATCATCAACTAATTTAGCGTCAAGTTCTGCTGATTTCTTTGAATAATTTTCGATGGAGTCGATCTGTTTTTGTTTTACACATCCCATCATAAAGAATGCAATTACTACAACTACCAAGCTTAAAATTAATGCCTTTTTCATCCATAACCTCCTTTTAATATTTGTTTATTAATATATACAAAATTTTCAAAAAAAGCAATAGTTTAATAGAAAAGATAAAAAAAATTATGCTTCTGCCCAATTTTTTCCCCATTTTATATCCACGACAAGGGGTACTATAAGTTTTACACAATTTTCCATTGACTCTTTTATGAGCATTTCAATTCTCTCTTTTTCACTTTCCGGAACTTCAAATACAAGTTCATCATGAACCTGCAGGATGATCTTAGTTTGAAATTTATTAGCTTTTATTATATTAAAAACATCTATCATAGCTTTTTTCATTATATCAGCAGCACTTCCCTGAACCTTTGTGTTTATTGCCATTCTCTCTCCATGGTTTCTAATATTTGTATTTGAGCTGTGTATTTCAGGAATAGGTCTCTTTCTTCCGAAAATGGTTTGTACAAACCCAAACTTTTCGGCTTCTTCTATACTTTCCTTTATAAATTCTTTTACTCTTTTGTATCTTTCAAAATACATGTCAATGAATTTTTGTGCTGTAGATCTTTCTATTCCCAATTCTTTTGCAAGTGAGAAAGCTGTTTTCCCGTAAATTATACTAAAATTAATAATTTTAGCTCTTCTTCTCTTTTCCTCAAAAGGAATATTCAAATCTCCAAACACCTCATTTGCTGTGTGGGAGTGAATATCTTCTCCATTATTAAATGCTTCAATTAAAACAGGATCTTGGGAAAGATGAGCAAGAACCCTGAGCTCTACCTGAGAATAATCGGCGGACAGGAAAAGATGCCCCTTTTCCGGTATAAAAGCCTCTCTTATTTTTTTCCCAATGTTTGATTTAATTGGTATATTTTGAAGGTTGGGGTCACTTGAAGAAAGTCTTCCTGTTGCTGCAACTGTTTGATTGTATGAGGTGTGTATTCTCCCTGTTTTTGTATATATCAAATTTGGAAGAGAATCAACATAACCGGATTTTAATTTGCTTAAAGTCCTGTAGGTTAGTATGTTTTCAATGATCGGATGAACTTTTCTCAGCTCTTCGAGAACTTCAAATGATGTTGAATAGGCTCTGGATTTTTTTGTTTTTTTTATAACTGGTAATTTTAATTTTTCAAAGAGTATTCTCCCCAATTGTTGAGTGGAATTAATATTGAATCTTTCTCCAGCCATTGAAAAAATTTCTGATTTTAATTTCTCAATTTCTTCTGACAGATAGTTTGAAAGTTGTTTTAATTTGATCGGGTCAACCTTTATTCCGTTTTCCTCAAGATGAACTAAAACTTTGATTAAAGGAAGTTCTATCTTTTTATACAATTCAATAAGATTCTCTTCTTCAACTTTTTTAACAAGAATATTTTTTAACCTTAAACTTATGTCAGCATCTTCACAAGAGTAAAAACTTAACTCTTTAAGTGGAACAAAGGTCAGAGGTCTTTCTGATTTGCCGCTTCCCGCAATCTCTTTATAACTTACCATCTTATAGTTAAGGTAATCGAGAGAAAGATCATCAATTTTATGTGATCTTCTGTTGGGTTCTATAAGATAAGAAAGAATCATAGTATCCCATCTAACCCCTTTTACATCTATACCGTACTTTCTTAAAACTATGATATCATACTTTAAATTATGGCCTGTTTTTTCAATATCTTCATCTTCAAAAACATCTTTCAGGATATTTATAATATCATCAAGAGTGTAATTTATTTTTTCAATTTGATTTAATATAGGTATGTAAAAAGCTTCTCCTTCCTTATAGGCAAAGGAAATTCCAACAAGTCTGGCTTTTACCGGGTTAGTATTATCAGTTTCTGTATCAAAAACAAAATTCTTCTCTTTTTTAAGTTTGTCAACTAAATTGATAATCTCTTCTTTTTCCTTTATAAGAACATAGTTTTGATTTAGCTTCTTACCACTGTTTTCAATATCTTTTATGAGGGATTTAAATTCAAGCTCTTTATATAATTTTAAAAGCATGTTTTCATCAGGTTTCTCAAATTTGAAATCTTCAAGTTTCAAAGAAAGAGGTAAATTGGTTACAATTGGAGTTAATTTTCTGCTAATCTCAAGTTTGTCTAAATTGTTTTTTATTTTTTCTTTTAAAGACTTTTTTTTCAAATTATCAATATTTTTTAGTAATTCATCAATACTTCCGTATTCATTTAGGAGAGATACAGCTGTTTTTGGGCCTACCCCTGGAATACCCGGAATATTATCAACATTATCTCCTTGAAGTGATAGGAGATCAACAATCTGCTCAGGGTAAACACCTATGTATTCTTTTACTTTTTCTCTGTCAAATAATTCTTCTTTGGAAGGATTATAAATAAAAATGCTATCATCAACAAGTTGATAAAAATCTTTATCTCCTGTTATTATGATCACATCCAAACCTTTTTGTTTTGCAAGATTGGAAAATGTTCCGATTACATCGTCTGCTTCATAATTTTCTAGTTCAAGAATTGGTATCTTATAGGCTTTTAAAAACTCTTTTATTAAAGGTAATTGTTTGCGTAAATCATCTGACATAGGGGGTCTTTGGGCCTTATATTGATCATAAATTTCATTTCTAAATGTTTTTTTGCTTACATCGAAAGCAACAGCAATGTAATCGGGTTTATGTTCTTTTATTATTTTGTTTATCATTGAAACAAAGCCGAAAATAGCATTTGTGGGAAAGCCTTTCGAGTTTGAAAGATTTCTTATTGCATAATAGGATCTATAGATTAATGAATTGCCGTCTATAAGAAATAGTTTTTTTTTCATGACTTAATAGGGAATAAAACAGGAGAATGTGAGATCTTGTGTTCTATGAGTTTGATTGAAAGCCAGTGAGGTTTTTTCTCTTTTGAACAGAACAGTTGGATCCTGTATTCTCCGTAGAAGTTTGTTTTTGTCTCGGCTGAAATGAGTGAATTTTGCTTTTTATCTCTTATTTCAAGAAAAACCTTTGTAGATATTATAGGGGAACTTTTTTTGATATCTTCTATTTTCCCGGTAATTAATAGAATCTGATCTCTCTCACTATATACTATAAAAGGGTTATAATATCTATAATAAAAGAAATCTTCTGGCATTTCTTCAATCAAATTTAGTATTTTGTTTATTCTCTTTTCTCTTATCTCGTTTTCCTCTTTTTCAGCTTTTTGAAGGGGAGATTCAGAAACTTCTTTATCTTTTTCTTGAGTTTCATCTGTATCGAATCCTAAGAGCTCATCATGTAAACCATTCTTGATTTCATCTATGATTTTTTCATGTTGATTCTTTAATTTCTCCCTGACTCTTTCTTTGAAATCTTTCTTTCCGATTAAAGAGGAATAATTAATTTTTCTTGAAAAGACAATCTCTCCTCCTTTATATACCAGAGTTTCAATTACAGGTCTCTGTATTCCTCTGTCCTCTGTTTGTACATGAAATTTTTCTCCTCTGTGCTCTATTTCAGTGTTAAACCCAAAAATCATTTTAGGAAAATATTTTAATATAGCTCTCTTTTTTTAATTCTTTTACATATTGTTTCAGAAGTTTGTCCCTTTTTTTTCTGTATATTAGATTATAAACCTTCTCCTGTACATCCTGAAATGGAGGTATTTTTGCTTTCTTCTTATCAACAAGCTTTATTTTTATCCAGCCATCTTTATAATTCTCCCACTCTGAAATTTCACCTTTTTTTAATTTTTTTACAATAGAAAGTATCTCAGGGGCAAGCTCATTTTCTTTAAAAACTCCCAGGTTCCCCTTTTTATTTTTCAATGGTTCGGAGGAATATTCGCTTGCCACTTCGGAGAATTTTTTCTCCTTAAGTAATTTATCTATTTTCCCCTTGTATGAATCAATGTCTTCACTAATGTCAGTGGGATCAATGTAAATAGCAAATATTTTATACTCAGCCGGTTTTTTAAATTCTTCTTTATGTTTATTGTAGTATTCTGTTAGTTCTAAGTTTTCAACCTTTATCTTGTCCCCTAAAACTTTTTGAATTAATTTTTGCTGAACTATTTGCTTTTTAATCTTTTCTCTCCACTCTTTATAGTTGATTCCTTCTCTGCTTAATGCTTTTTTCAGCTCTTCATCACTTGAGATTTTATTCTGTTTCTTTATATTTTCTATATATAAATCAATATCCTGATCTGCACTAATATCAAGTTCTTTTGCTTTGGATATTAAAAGCTTTTCTTGAATCATATTATCTAATAAAGACTTTTTGCCTTTTTCCAGTGCTTTTTTAAATTCTTCTCCTCTTAAAGATTTTGAGAGAAAATTTGTGAGATCCCTGAGAGCTTTATCATAATCATATTGGGTTATGATTTCATCATTTACTATAGCAAGTATTTTATCAACTTTTTTTTGTGAGAAGAGATGAAAAGATGATAGAAAAATTAGTAAGATTATTAAAGCTAAAGATTTAATTTTTTTCATTTATTCTCCTTTTGAATGTTTTTGTTATTCTGTGGATTTTGAGGCATCTGGTTGATATTAGTGGAATATTTGTTGTTCAGTATGGTAACTTTTATACTGCTGTGAGCCTCTTTCTTAATTTGATCTATAATTTTTTTTGACTTTTCTTCTTTGATTCTTAATTTAATCAGGTCAACAACATTTTTAAAAGCGAGGAGTCTTTTCCTTTTCTTCTTTTTTACTAAAAAGATATGATAGCCGTACGGAGATTTAACAACCTGGGAAATCTCTCCGCGGTTGAGGTTAAAAACTACTTTTTCAATATCTTTTGGTAACTCTCCTTTTGAAAAATAACCCATATCTCCTCCATCTTTTGCTCTTGGACCTTTTGAATATTTTTTAGCTAATTCAGGGAAAAGGGAGACATTTTTTTCTAGTTCTGCCTTTATTTTAAGAGCTTCTTTCTCATTGTCTACAACAATTTGACTTAAACTGATTTCAGCTGGTCTTCTGAATAATTTTAAATGTTTATAATAATAAGATTGCGCCTCTTTGTCAGTTACTTTGATCTCAGATAGTTTTATTGAAAAAAGTTTTTCAATGAAAATTTTTCTTATAAGTGTTTGTTTTATGTTCTTTGCATTTGTTGTTATCTTATTTTTCTTAAGATAGTATTTTATTTCATTTGGGGAGATGATTATGCCTGCTTTTTTAGCATAGGTGTACAGGACAATTTCATCTATGAATTGCTTGAATAAAGAATTCATAACTTTTTTGGATAAATTAAGGTTCTTGTAATTATCTCCCAGATTATCGCTTAAGAATTCAAGAAAATCTTTTTCATAATAAACCTTTGAATCAACTTTTAGAAGAGGAATCTTTTTCTTAACCTCTTTAATCTTTTGAACTTTTGTACTTTTTTTTAAATCTTT
>JALXDT010000101.1 GCA_027070475.1 Candidatus Aminicenantota bacterium
AAATAACTCTTTCCGATGTTAAGAATATCTATCAACAGGTTATTGAAAAACATGCCCTTTCAATAAAAGAGGGGAGTAGATTAACAGGTATGGATGCTTTGAGAAATTTAAAACTTATTTTTGCCGCCCATGAATCCGCAAGGAATGGTGGCAAAGAAATTATAGTAAAATAAAGAAAGGAGAGTAAATATGAATGAAAAAGAAAAAAAATTAGCAATTAATGGAGGAGAAAAGGTTGCAAAGGAACCTTTTCCAATGTGGCCATCCATTTCAGAAAAGGGAATTGAAAAGGTAACAGAGGTCTTAAAATCCGGTAAGGTTAACTACTGGACAGGTTCTTTAGGTCAGGAGTTTGAGAAAAAGTTTGCTGAATATAATGGAGCAAAATTCTGTATCTCCACTACAAATGGAACATCGGCTCTCCACACTGCAATAGCATCTCTCGGAATTGGTCCAGGTGATGAAGTGATTTGTCCTTCATACTCTTTTATAGCTTCAAGTTTTGCTATTCTACAGGCTGGGGCTATTCCTGTTTTTGCTGACACCGGAACAGATCATGTTATTGATCCTAAAGAGATAGAAAAGGTAATTACCGAAAGGACAAAGGGAATTGTTGTTGTCCATCTTTACGGTATTGTTGCTGATATGGACCCGATTATGGAGATAGCAAAAAAATATAATCTTTATGTTATTGAAGATTGTGCTCAGGCAATAGGTGGTGAATATAAGGGTAAAAAGGTTGGAACAATAGGAGATGTCGGTTGTTTCAGCTTTTGCCAGAGTAAACACTTTACCACAGGTGGTGAAGGTGGAGCAATTATAACTAATAATGAGGATCTGGCATGGGAGTGCAGATCTTTCAGAGACCATGGCTATGATGTTGAACAGCGTTTGAACCTTCTTGAAATGGAATCAAAACTTATGTATATTCACAAAAGAGTCGGATTTAATTATAGAATGACCGAAATGCAGTCAGCCATTGGAATCGCAGAGATGGAGAGATTTGAATGGAATATTAACAGAAGGAGAGAAATAGGTGAAAAGCTTATTGCAGCACTCAAAGATCATCCTATTGTTTTACATACCCCGCCTCATAATGAAGAAAGAAAGAATGCATTCTGGTGGGTCCCATTTGTAATTGACATAGATAAGCTTACGGTTACAGCGAAAGAGTTTGCCAAAGCCATAGAAGCAGAAGGTGTTCCTATTTATACTGTCCTATGGCCTGAAATGTATAAGGAAAAAGCCTATGTGGAGAAAAAGGGATTTGGTGTTGCCAATTATCCTTTTTATGATCCAAAGGCAAGAAATATTGATTATACAAAATTCAATTGTAAAACAGCCCATTGGCTTACCGACAGAACTATCTCATTCTTTGCTCATCCTGTTTATGAAGATAAACATGTTGATTATATGATAGAGGCTTTTAATAAAGTCGCGGAAGCATATATGAAGTAAATTCAGCTAAATAGGAGTAATCTTGAAAGATACTTTATTAGCAGGTTTTGGGAAGGTAGATATTACTCCGGATTATCCAGTTTCCATTATCGGTTATTTTAATGAGAGAATTTCAGAGGGTGTTCTTGACCCTCTGTATTCAAGAATTGCTGCTTTTGAAAAAGATGGGAAAAAGGTTCTTTTCATAGAAATTGATCAGTGTTGTCTTCCGAAAGAGGATTCAGATACAATAAAAAAAGAAATTGCAAGAGATAGAATATATAAGGTTGAAGACATTTTCATCTCTGTAACTCATATTCACACAGGTCCGAGTTTATCAGACTTTTATGAAGCAAGGAGGGAAGAAAAGTATTATGAATTTTTGAAAGAAAGAATATTGGATGCAGTAAGAAAAACAATTCCGAACAAAGAGGTGGTATTAAAAATTTCTTCTAAAAGATATGAAAATTTATCATACAATAGAAGATGGTATATGAAAGATGGAAAAGTGGTTACAAATCCTCCGAAAAAGCATCCGGATAGAGTAAAACCTGAGGGAGAGGTTGATAGGGAACTTAGAGTTTTGGTTTTTGAAAATCTTGATGGGGGAATTGAAGCTATATTCACAAATATTTCAAATCACAGTGATACAATAGGAGGAAATCTGATTAGTGCAGATTGGCCCGGAATATTAGAAAAAACTGTTTTAGAGAAATTGAATAAGGATTTTCCTATTTTCACTCTGATTGCGCCTCAGGGAAATATAAATCATAGAGATTTTGATTCTTCTGATCCTCAGGCAGGATACGAAGAAGCCTCAAGGATTGGGAAAGCCTATGCTGATATATTAATAGGTTCTTTAAAAAATCTTGTTAAAATTAAAGTTGATAAAATTGGTTTAAAGATTGAGGAGATAAATGTTCCTCCCAGAGAGGTTTCTGAAGAGGAGATTGAGAATGCAAAAGGTATTGTTGAAAAATATAAGGACCTGGAAATTAAAGCGGATAAATTGGAGTCTGATGATATATTTAAAGGACACCCTATGGTTTTAAAAATATTTGCTCAGAATCTTCTTGATTTTGTGGAAAAGAGGAAAGATTTTTATACACTTCCCCTTCAGATTGTAAGGCTTGGTGAAGCAGTATTCTTCGGAATACCGGGTGAACCATTTGTTGAAATAGGACTTGAGCTAATGAAAATTGCAAAGGAAAATTTTAATTATAAAATAGCAATGCCTGTGGCTCTTGCGAATGGCTATTTTGGTTATATCCCCCTTGAAGAATCTTTTGATAGAGGTGGGTATGAGATCACCGCAAGCCTTGCAAATCCTCTGAGCAGGAAAACAGCAAAAAAAATAATTGAGACTTTTCGGGATTTACTTAACAAAATTAAATAGCTAAACAAGGAGATTTAGATGAATTTACTCTGGTATGACTGGTTATTTGTTATAGTTTATATTGTATTTGTTTTTTATTCAGGTTCGATAGTTAAAAAGTATATAGGCGGTATTTCGGATTATTTAGTTGCAAACCGCGGTATGCAGTTTCATCTTGGTTTACTCTCACTTATGTGCACTGAAATAGGAATGATAACCTATATGTATTTTGCAGAATTGGGATATAAGACCGGTTTTACTGCCTTGATAGTGGGCATTCCTCCATTTCTCGTTTTTCTCTTTTTAGGGAAAACCGGATTTATAATAAAACCCCTTTTAGATATGAAAATAATGACTCTTCCTGAGCTATTTGAGAAGAAATTTACAAAGGGAGTTCGTTTTTATGCGGGAGTTCTAATGGCAATAGGGGGAATATTGAATTTTGGAGTTTTCCCGGGAGTTGAAGCAAAGTTTGTTAATATAATAACAGGAATATCAGAGAAAAATCTTTTAGCAACAATGATTGTAATGCTTACAGTTGTTTTGATTTATACAATTTTCGGAGGGATGGTTTCTGTTCTTGTTACAAATTATTTACAGTATGCACTTTTAAGCTTTGGAATGATTTTTATTACAATTGTTGGAATATTAAAAATTGGCTTTCCTAATATAATAAATGCTGTTAAAACAGGAATGGGAGAGAGAGGAATTAATCCCTTTTATCCGTCAGCTTTCGGAAGTGATTTTGGGGTGGAATTTATTTTATGGCAACTTTTGGGATGGACTGCTCTTTTAACAAGCTGGCAGGCTGTTGCAATGAGAATATTCTCCTCAAAAGATACAAAAACCGGAAGAAAGATTTTTACCTGGTCAAGTTTAATGTTTTTTTCAAGAGCAATACTTCCGATATTCTGGGGAATAATGGCATTTGCATACCTGGGAAAGGTTGATGATTCCATTACTGCTCTTCCTTTGATGCTTGTTAAGATTATCCCCAAAGGCTTTATCGGTATTATTTTTGCAGCTCTTTTAGCTGCCTCCATGTCAACCTATTCCAGTTATCTGCTTTCATGGAGTTCTGTTATTTCAGAGGATATTATAGGAACCATAGTTAAAAATGTTTTCGGAAAAGATTTGAAATCAAAAACAAGAATTTTAATCAGCCGAATTACAATGGGAGTGATAATGATTTTTATCATATGGTGGTCTCTCTTTTATGGTATAGGGGATTATCTATTCTTTTATTTAAATATGACAATTACACTTTTTGTGCCGGGAACTCTTATTGTGGTGGTTTTTGCAATTTATTTTAAAAAGAAAAGTTTTGGTATCTTCAGAGCACGAAATTTAGGAGCATATCTCGCCTTCACTTTAGGAGCTTTTCCCACGATCTGGTACTTTTTCCCAAAACATCCTGTAGTGGGAAGATTGGGAACTCTTGCTTATCTTCTTGCGCTTGTTGGAATGATAGCAGGGTCTGTGGTTGCAAATATCGTTAAGCCTTTAAAGGCAGATGAGGAGGGATAATAATGAGAATTTTAATAGACTTCTGGGTATTTATAGTTTTAACAGCCCTTTTCTCCTTTACAATTATGTCTTTGTTGATTGTCTATAAAGCCTATTTTGAGCTAAAAACCATGTTAAAAGGGATGGAAAAATCTGAGAAAGGTGAAGAATAGAAGATAAAAAAATCCTTAAAAGTGGGCTTTTACTTTTACTATAAAAATGTTATTATAGATTAAGAGGTTTTTATGGGAGAATTAAGGGCTATTAAGGTTGAAGCTTCGGCAGGTTCCGGTAAGACATACAGGCTTACCCTCGAATACCTGAAAAGGCTTTACAGAATGTTTTTGCTTTCACAGGAGAGGATTGATCCCAGAATTTTAAATTCTGTCATTGCCATAACCTTTACAAACAAAGCTTCCAATGAGATGAAAGAGAGAATCTTAAAGAGATTAAAAGCCTTTTCCATTGGTAAGACAAAAGGGAATTTATCGGATGATGATAAGGGGTTTCTTGAAAATCTTTCCTCCCTTTCCGGAATATCTGAAGATGAAATAATTAAAAATGCTGAACCTTTAATGGAGCTTATTCTTTCCTCCTTTGCCGACTTTAATGTTAAAACAATAGATTCTCTCATGAGCTCAATAGTCAAGGTTATTGCACCTGAGCTCAAACTTGATCCTGAGTATGAGATAAGAATTGATTCATCAGAGGAACTCAGCGATAAAATTTTGGCTTTTGCTGAAAAGCTTTCAAGAGAAAACTGGAAATATATGGAAGATTTTCTGCTCGATCTTTTCAAGGCAGAGTCATTTGATACATTCTCACCTGAAAAAAAGATTCAAAAGAGTGTTTCAAGACTTTATCAATTGAGCATCAAAAAGGATTTTGGAAAAATTAAAAAACTTGATAAGGAAAAGCTTTCTCAAAAATTATTTCAAATGCTGGAAACTTTTAAGAATAAGCTTATAGAACAGGGTGGCCTGTCAGAGCTGATTGATGAGGGTTTGGATGAGGAAGTTTTTAACATTAGGACAGTTTCCGCTGCTTTTGTAAAAGCTTTAAAGAAATTTGAAGAGGATCCGAAAAAGGTTTCTACCTTTGATGAGCTTATTAATAAGTCTTTTTTTAAAAAGGATGATGTTTCAGCTTTTTTTAAAAAGAATAAGGGGACTGAAAGTTTTAAAAGACTATTCCGGGAGAAATACAAGACTGCTAAAAAAATTTTAATTGAGATAGTTCCTCTCCTATCTCTATACAAAGGCAATAATTTTACAGGATTTTTTTCTGATTTTTACAAATTCTGGGAGCAGAGCAAAAGAAACATATATGTCGAGGAGTTCAGCAAAAAGATTAAGGAAAAACTTTCGGAGTGGGAAAAATCCGCTCCTCCCTATATATACCTGAAATTATCCGAAAAATTCTATCATTTTCTAATAGATGAGTTTCAGGATACAAGTGAACTTCAATTTAAGGCTCTCTCTCCGCTTATAAATGAAATTTTCTCGGGAGAGGAAAATTCAAGCCTCTTTATAGTAGGAGACAGAAAGCAGGCAATATACAGGTGGAGGGGAGGAAATGCAGAGCTGATGAATGAGGATATCCTTGTTCGTGAAATTCCTTCATTAAATTTTTTAGAGGATAAAAAACTCAATGATACTCTTACAAACAACTTCAGAAGTGGTAAGGAAATTGTAAACTTTAATAATGATTTCTTTTCACCTGAAAAAATATCTCTAACTCTCAATGAACCCGAAGGAATTTCGGAGGATATAAAAATAAATTTTCAAAACTCAGAACAGCTTCCCACACGAAATGAGATCGGATATGTAAATGTAAAATTTTTCCCGGTTGAAAGTAATGATAAAGATGAGATTGAAAGCAAATATTATGAAGCTCTTGAAGAATCCATCAAGAATGCTCTGAAAGCAGGCTTTAAAATGGGTGATATAGCCATCCTTGTAAGAAAAAATGTATACGGCAGAGATATTATTGAAAATCTATCCGATAAATATGATTTTGTCTCAGATGAATCTCTCTTTTTATCCTCTTCAGCTGAAATTTCGGAGATAATAAGTTTTTTTAAATTTCTTGAGTATCCTCCTGATAATCTTAATTTTTACAGTTTTATAAATGGAGAAATTTTCAGGAAAGCTTCATACAAAATTGACATAGAAGAGGCTGAAAGGCTTTACAGGGAAATGGAGGATTTTTATCTTGAAAACAGGGATAAAAAACTTTATGTAGCTTTCAGGGAAAGATTGGAAAAATTATGGGATAAGCTCATAGCTCCCTTCTTTAAATCTGTTGGTTTCCTTCCGCCTTATGATATTTTTCAGGATTTTTCCATGGCATATGATTTGTTTAAAGAGTTTTCCGATTCCGCTCCCTTTTTCACAGCTTTTAGCCAGCTTCTCCATGATCTTGAGGATAGAGAGATAACATCCCTTTCAGCTTTTCTTGATAATTGGGATAATGGGAATATATCCGAAACCTCAATATCGGTCGGAGAGGCTCCCGAAAGGATTAAAATACTTACGATGCACAAATCAAAGGGGCTTGAATTTCCTGTTGTTATTATTCCTTTAAAAGAAAAGGACAGGGGCAATGAAGGTGGAGGAAATATCTTTTTAAAAGATAAAATTTATT
>JALXDT010000102.1 GCA_027070475.1 Candidatus Aminicenantota bacterium
ATAGCAGGTTTTGCTAAAGATTATAATAGGGTATCAGTTAGTATAAAACCACTTCAGCTGATAACAAAAGAAATTGTAGGTAAATCGGTAGATATTCATTTGATTGTTCCTCCGGGAAGTTCACCTCACACTTTTCAGTTAACCATAAAAGAGGCTGTTAATCTGAATAATTCTGATGCACTCATTATTGTAGGAGCAGGCTTGGAGCAATGGCTTAGTAAAGTTGAAGGTAAATTTTCAAAAAATCATAGGGTCTTCAAACTATCTGATTATTTTAAAAATTTCATAGGTAAAGGTAAAAGAGTAAATCCCCATCTATGGCTTTCTTTAAAATCAATGATTGAAATTATTCCAAACCTTAAAGCTTTTTTGACAAATATTTATCCTGAGAAAAAATATATTTTCGAAAAAAACACTAAGAGTTTGATAAAAAGATTAAAGCTTCTTGATAAAGAGCTTTCGGAAAAATTCCGTTTACTTAAAAACAAAGGTGTTGTAATGTACCACCCTGTATGGGCATATTTTTTAAGAGATTATAATATTAAGGTTATAGAAACAATAGAAAAAAAACCCGGAGAAACTCCATCTCCAAGAAGAGTTGTTGAGATTATTAATAAAATTAAAAAAGAAAAAGGTAAGGTGATTATAGGGGAACCCAATGTTTCTGAGAAATGGGTTAGAATGATAGCTAAATCCAGCAATGCAAAGGTGGCTATTCTTGACCCATTGGGATTTTCAAAAGGTATTAAAACTTATGAAGATTTGCTCAAAATAAATGCTGAAAATTTAATAAAATATTTAAAATGAATGATTATATTCTTGAAATAAAAGATCTTGAAGTAAAATACAGAGATGAAACAGCTCTTTCAGGAATTAATCTTAAAATCAAAAGAGGGGATTTTGTAGCTATTTTAGGACCTAATGGAGCTGGAAAAACAACTTTACTGAAAGCTATATTGGGAATATTAAAACCTGTGAAAGGTAAAATAAAAATCTTTGGTAGCTCACCTGATAAAATTGATAGAAAACTAATTGGATATGTCCCGCAATATATCAAAGAGAATACTTCAATTCCATTGAGAGTAATAGATATTCTTAAAATGGGAAGATATCCCCGACTTGGAGTTTTAAAATATTTCAAAGATGAGGATGAAAAGAAGGTTAAGGAAATCATAGATTTTTTTAAAATTGATAGTATAAAAGAGAAACTATTTTCAGAACTTTCGGGAGGCCAGAAGCAGAGAGTTTTAATAGGAAGAGCCCTTGTTAATGAACCCTCTTTGCTTATTCTTGATGAGCCTACAACCGGGCTTGATGTTAATAGCTCTGAGGGGCTTTACGGAATGCTAAATAATCTTCATAAAGAATTTAAACTGACTATATTGTTAGTTACACATGATGCGATGGCAGTTTCGGATATAGTGAGCTCTGTTGCCTGTTTAAATAAAAACATCGCAGTTCATGGTAAACCTGAGGAAGTTTTGACAGAGGAGAACCTTCAATGTCTTTACGGTAAACATTATATGTTGTTCGGACATGGGAAAATCCCTCATATGGTTGTAAAAAAGATTAATAAGAAAGATGAATCTGATTGAATTAATTAAATTACCATTCTTTCAAAATGCAATTATTGCTGGAATTATTGTAGGGATACTTACTGCTATATTGGGAACCTTTATAGTATTAAGAAGAATGTCATTCATAGGAACAGGGATTGCGCATTCAGCTTTCGGAGGAGTTGCTCTTGGAATCCTTATTGGAATTGACCCATTTATATCAGCCCTTATATTCTGTATCTTAACAGGCTTTTTGATTGCTTTTACTTCACGGAAGTTTAATATAAGCGAAGATAGTGCTGTGGGAGTCTTTTTCCCTGCAATGATGTCTGTAGGAATAATTTTATTAGCTCTTGTAAAAGGTTATAGTCCCAATCTTTTATCATACCTTTTCGGAGACATCCTTCTTGTGAATAAAACGGATATACTTCTATCAATC
>JALXDT010000103.1 GCA_027070475.1 Candidatus Aminicenantota bacterium
CTTTTCTTGCATATAATCAAAAAACAAAACTATTTTTTTTTTTTTTTTTTTTTTTAAATTTTCTATTTTTTTCTTTTTTTTTTTATTTTTTTCTTTTGTGTTTTATATAATCAATCAAATCTAAAATAAGATCAACCTCCCCTATTGGAATATTAAGCCCTTTTGATATTTCCTCTTTGGAAAGTCCCTGGTTGTGAAGGAGTAAAACACTTTTAGTTTTTTCCAGATCAGGAGACTCAACAATCAGCTTTTTTTCCTCTTCCAATAACTTTTTATGAGCCTCTTCTAATCTTCTTAAAAGTTCCTTCCCCTCTTTCTCTTTTAAATTGAGCTTTTCTATTATTTCATCACTCCATTTTTCAGCTTGAATTAAGAGTTTCTCAAAATCTTTTTTTGATTCTTTTATTAAAGTCTTAAGCTTTGCAAGAGAGCTCGTTCTAATTAAAAGGAAAATTATAAAAAAGACAAAGATCAGATCAAGAACTAATTGAATTATCTCAATCAATCCTTATTTCCTCTAACTATTCTATTCAGAGTAGGAGCTATTTGTTTTATATCCAAAACATAATCTGCAATTCCAGCATCAACAACAGCTTTGGGCATACCATAAACAACACAACTCTCTTCATCTTGAGCAATAATTATAGCCCTATTCCTTTTTTTCATCTCAACAAATCCATCTTTTCCATCACTTCCCATCCCTGTAAGCATAACACCTACTGTTCTTTTAGGATAATTCTCAGCCACTGATTTCGCCATAACAGTAACAGAAGGTTTGTAAATTGCTGTTTTGGGCTCTTCAGAAATTATCACTTCCGGAACTCCTGCCCTGTATTTTTTAAGATACATATGCTGTCCACCAGGAGTAATTAAAACAACTCCCGGTTCAACTTTATCACCTGTCTTCGCCTCTTTTACCTGTACCTTTGAAAATCTATTCATCCTATCTGCAAATGCTCCTGTAAAAGTAGCTGGCATATGTTGAGAAATTATCATTCCTGCAGGAAAATCTTGGGGAAGAGAGGTCAACATTGTTTGCAATGCATTTGGTCCACCTGTTGATGAACCTACTACTACTAATTTTATTTGCTCTTTTATAACAAGGTCTCTTTCAGGTTGAACAGTAATAAGCTTTTTTTCTTCTTGCTTTTTCTCTACAGCCCTTCTTTGAACTCCCTTCATAGAACTAAAGGGAAATCCAAATAATCTCTTTTTCCTTGCAATATTTTCAATTTTAGGTATTAATTCTTCTCTTATTGTTTTAATATTTTCATTAAAATTTTTTGTCTGTTTAGGAAAGAATTCAACAGCTCCTTTTTCAAGGGCTTCAAATGTAACTTCCGCATCTTCAGTTGTAAGAGAACTAACCATTATTATAGGAGTGGGATTTTCTTTCATAATAATTTCAAGAGCTTCTAATCCACTCATAATAGGCATATTAATATCAAGGGTGATTATATCAGGTTTTAACTCTGCAGACTTTTCTATTGCTTCTTTACCATTGGCTGCCTCTCCTATGACCTCTATTTTTCCACTTTCTTCCATAATTTTTTTCATTATTTTTCTTAAAAAAGAAGAATCATCAACAATTAAAACTTTTATTTTCTCCATTCAAACCTCCATAGACTCTTTTATCAATGCTTCTATTTTATCTTTCATTTCTCTTATTTGAAAAGTAAAAAAAGCTTCATCTATCTCCTTTAATTTGGAGTTTGCTTTCATCATCTCATTCCAAAATACATTGTTCTTCAATGTTAATGGTTCAAATTCCCACGGGAAATTGTAACCTATTTGTTTGGAGAACACATTGGAAAAGCCTATTATTGCTACCAATAATCTATTCTTGGTTTCATTTGTCACTCCATGATGATCTCTGATTACTTCCCTAATTTCTTCAGGAAGATTCCACTTTTCAGCTATTTTAAAACCAAATTCAGAATGTGTATATCCCAGTACATCTTTTTCAATTTCAATATAATTTCTATCTTCCTTTAATGCTTTTTTTACAACTGTATCATAATCTTCAGGGAAAAACTGGTTATATAGGAGTTTCCCAATATCATGAACAAGCCCTGCTGTATATGCTTCATCAGGATCCCATAATTCAAAATCCCTGGACAATTTACTTGCAATAAAAGCTGTTGCAACCGAATGATTCCAAAAAAGAGTTCTATCAAGTTCTTTACCTCCCACTTTCATGGGAAACATTCTAATAATGGAAAGAGATAAAACAATACCTTTTATTATATCAGAACCTAAAAATATAACAGCTTGCCTTATCGATCTGATTTCTCTCCCTCTGTTATAATAAGGAGAGTTTGCCAATTTTAATATTTTCGTAGAAAGAGTACTATCTTTGCTTATATATTCTCCTATTTCAGCTAAAGAAGTCTCTTTCTTCTTAATTAATTTTAAGAACTCAATTGCAGTTCTTGGAAAGACAGGCAAATCATTAATACTATTTAAAAAAACATCTACCTTATTCATCTCTATAAGAAAGCTGATACTTCATTTTCAACTTTTGGTTTAAATTCCTCATTTAATTCAACTATCTTTTCTTCATCAACATTTAATATATTTAAAACACCTTCATTATGGCTTACTTTAAAATCTCTGTAAAAGCCATATCCATTAAAATTACTAAGCTGGTCTCCAAGATAAACGACAGCTGTTTCTTGAGGAAAATTCTCTGCTAAATCAGGATGATGATGATAAAATATAATATTCTTCATCCTATCCCCAAAATTCCATTCCTGTACAAGCAGCATTCCAACATCACTATGAGTAAAATCCAAAATAGCCTTTTCTATTTCTTCAAACATCTTACCCGTAGAGTAAACCTCATCCAATATTTGATCGTATACATGAGGTATTTTTCTTCTCAAAACTGTTTTGCCTATATCATGAAGTAAACCTGCAACAAAAAGCTCTTCAGGATTATACACTTTTAACTTTTCTCCAACATACTTTGAAAAAAGACCTGTTGCAAGAGAATGTTTCCATAAAATAAGATCTTTTAAATCTCCGCTTTGAATAAATTTTTTTGTATTTATAGCTAATAAAAGGGATTTTAAATTTAAAAATCCTAAATAATTTATAGCCTGCTTTATAGAAACTATCTCCTTTCTTAAACCATAAAAGGGAGAGTTTACAATCTTTAAAATATCTGCTGTTAGAGCCTGATCTTTTGAAATAATTTCTGTTAAATCGGAAACTTTGGTATTAGGGTTATTTAATAAACTGATAAGTTTCATAGCAATGTTCGGCAAAGGAGGAAGAGACCCTATTTTTTTAACAATATCTTCCAGGCTAACTGCCATTGTTTACCTCCTTCTTATAAAGAATTACATTGGGATAATGAACCATCACAAACTTATCATTAACATTAAAAATTGATTCACTTTTACCCAGAATTAAATAACCATTATCTACCAGAGAATCATAAAACAATTCTATAGCTCTTTTTTTTGATTCCATTCCAAAATATATTAACACATTTCTACTCAGAATTAAATCACTATCTTTAATAAGTGCTTTCACCTCTGGATCAAATACACTTAAATTATAAAATCTCACAATTGTTTTAACTCGAGAATCCAGAATATACTCTTTATTTTCCTCTGAAAAGTACCTTTTTACGAGCTGTTCCTCCATTGCCCTTAAAGAATAAAAGCTGTAAACTCCTCTCTTTGCTTTCTTTATCATTTGAGAATCTATATCAAGAGCTTTTATCTCCAATTTATTTTTTAGATAAGGGTATTTCTCATTAACCAATATAACAATACTATACGGTTCTTCCCCTGAAGAACAACCAACAGAAACAATTTTTATTTTCTCATTTTTTATACGATCTACTTTCAATACTTTATCAAGATAAACATCTACAGAATCAATTTCTCTCATAAAATAGGTCTCATTAATGGTAAGTTCATCAATTAATCTTTGCATCTCCTCTTTATCAGATCTTAACAAGCTTAAATATTCTCTCGGAGAAAATTTTTTGGTTGCTCTCATTCTTATTTCTATTTTAATTTTCAAATAATCAAATCCTCTTTCCTCCCAATAAAGGCCTGTTGCTTTGTATAAAAATAATCTCACTTCCTTTAAAGTTGCATAATCAAGATTAAATTTTATCACTTTCCTATCCTAGAGATTTAATTCTCTCCTCCTTACTCACTATTTCAGTAATTCTTAATGCAAAATTTGATTCAACCACTACTACTTCACCTCTTGCTATCAATTTATCGTTAACGAATAATTCTACAGGTTCATCCACAACTTTGTCAAGCTGTATAATGGAACCTGTCCCCAATTTAAGAATATTTTTCAAATACATCTCAGTTTTTCCTATTCTTATTACTACAGGTAGTTCCACATCAAGAAGCATCTCTATCTTTGAATTTACACTGACAGGAGAAGAAGCTGGCTTACTCGTCTCTATAGGTTCATCAACTTTTTCTTCTTCACTACTACTTTCCTCCTCTCCCTCAAAGTAAGAGCTTAACTCATCAGAAAGAGCTAAAATAAGTCTGTCAGACTTATCGGCAATCTTAATTTCAATTTCGGAAAACACAACATCATCGCTTTTAATTCTTTCGTATAGTTCTCCCAATTCAATAACAGCGGTTTTAGGTTGGGAGAAGCTAAAATCCTTTTCAAGTTCATTCTTTAAAGCTATACCAAAGTTGCTCACAACCTGGTTACCAACCTCTGTCAATGCATCTATGTCCTCATCTCCAATGCTTTCCTTTTCCTCTTCAACGCCCATGATAAAATTAGAGATTAATCCACCAAACTTTTCAGATAGAATAAAATATAGTTCTCCACCACTCTCCGAATGCTCGAACATTGAAACAACAACTTTTTTGTATTCTGCAAATCTGTTTAATATCACATCCTTAGTTGCTTCTTCAAACTCACCTGCTTCAGCTTGAACATCTTTACCCAAAAGCATTGAGAGAACAGATGATATTGACTCTTTAACATTCTTTTTTAAAATCTCTTTGATAGCTTCATTCATTTTTAAACCTCTTTATTATAGATTTTATTTTTAATGCTTTTCTTTCATCCTGAACAAATAATTCACCAATAAACTTTGGTTTATCAGAGATAACCACAAGGGGATTAAGAAAATCTTTTCTCTCTATCATAATCAAATCTCCTACTTCCAGATTCATAATCTCCTCCAGAGTTAGAGGTTTTCCCTTTATCTCTCCCCTTACTTCAAAAACTGCATTTTTTAAAATATCCTTTATCCTATATATCTCCTCCTCGGAGTACTTTCTTCTCCCAGTATACCAATCCTGAGAAAACTTTTGCGCTATTGGTTCCAAAACTATTGAAGGAATACAGAAATTCACCATGCCAGATGATGCTCCCATTTTAATTTCAAAAACAATTAAAACAACCACCTCATTGGGAGCTACTATTTGAATTAATTGGGGAGAGGTTTCCTGTGCTGTTACCTTCATATCAAGTTCAATTATCTGTTTCCAGGCATCTTGGAGATCTCTTAACATTAAGTTTAAAACTCCTGTCATTAATTTAACTTCTATCTCTGTTATTGCCCTTGAAGGACCTTCATGAGGAGCACCTGATCCTCCAAGGAGTTTGTCTATTATAGGGAAAACTATAGAAGGGCTTATTTCAATTATCCCCCCTATCTCAAGAGGAGCCATTGAGATTGCATTAAAAAAAGTTGGATCCGGTAAGGAAAGCACAAATTCAGCATAGGTAAGCTGTTCCACTGAAACAAGATTAACTTCAACAAGGGCTCTCAAATATGCAGATAAGGAAGATGAAAAGTTTCTAGCAAATCTATCATGTAGATAATGAATAGATCTTATTTGATCTTTGGAAATTCTATCAGGTCTTCTAAAATTATATATCGTACCTTTTTTCTCTTCTTTCTTCTTTTTAGATTTTGTTTTTACTGGAACTCCTGTCTCTTTTCCCTCTTTTCCCTCTTCCAGAAAAGAATTTAAAAGGGCATCTACTTCTTCTTGGGACAATATTTTTGCCATATTACCCTCCTTTCTTTACTTTAAAAAATTCATTTATTTTTGCTCTTAATCTCATTATAGCCTGACTCCTAAGTTGAGACACTCGAGATTCTGTTATATTCATAACTTTCCCAATTTCCTTTTGATTTAGATCATCATAATAGTAAAGAGAAATTAAAAGTTTTTCTCTCTCCGGTAATTCTGAAATAGCCTTTATTAAAGCCTCCCTGAGTTCCTTATAAGTTGTCTTTGTCTCAGGTGATTCTTCTTTCTTATCTTCAAGATAAAAAAGAATAATTTCCTCACCATTATCATCTCTTTCACCGGAAGCAAAAAAACTTCCAATATTATTTCCTCTATATAGATAGAGAAGTTCCCTTAACTTTTTTGGATTAATTCCAAGATATTCAGCAACTTTTTCTTCTGTTGGAGGAATACCATCTTTTTTTTCAAGCTCTAAATATGCTTTTTCTATTTCTTTCTTTTTTTCTCTTGCTGACCTTGGAAGCCAATCTAAATTTCTCAGTTCATCCAATATTGCTCCTCTAATCCTAATGGAGGCATAACTCTCGAACTTTATACCAAATTTTTCATCGTATTTCCTTATTGCATCTATTAAACCCAATATTCCTGAATTTATTAAATCCTCAAGCTCTATGTTTTTAGGCAATGTACTATGTATCTTTAATGCAATATTTTTAACTAATGGAAGATGCTTTAAGACAGTTTTTTCAAAATCTCTATTTTTCATTCTCACTCAAATTTAACATTTTTTTCCAGCTTTCATTGCTTCTTTCAGTAGGTTTTACCCACGAAAGTTTGTTTAGCAGTATTCTCGAAAGGTTAGAGAAAGCTCTACTAACTTCACTTTTAGGAAAAGCTTCCAACACAGCTTCTTGCCTTTTAACTGATTCT
>JALXDT010000104.1 GCA_027070475.1 Candidatus Aminicenantota bacterium
TAAATACTTTTCTTTAACCAATTCCTCAAGAGACCTTGGATACCTTTTTTTATCAAGTTTAAACTGATTTATCATTTTTCTCATAATAAAAAGATTTTCTCTTAAAACACTCTCTTTTGCTTTAATAACAGAATTCTTATAGTATGGAACACCCACGGTTATCAGAATTCCAATTATAGTAAGAACAACCATTAATTCTATTAAGGTAAAACCTCTTCTACCATTCACTGTATTTGCTCCCATCCAAAGCCTTTTCTTCTGACTTTGAATAAATATCATATACATTTTCTCCGCCCCAGATATTAGAATCTCTATCATCCTGATATGATCTCAGACCCCATTCCCCGTCCTCTGTCATAGGATCTTTAGGAATTTTTCTTAAGAATTTTAGAATTTTACCATCCTTTGTTTTTACTCCTTTTACAAGAGTTTCCAGATCGGGAGGATAACCATAGGTATCATCCTCGTATTCAAACAACTTTTTATCAGCAGCTTTTTTATATTCATCTATTGCCTGTCTGATAGTTCTCAAAGCTCTTTTAAGCTCTATCTCCTTTTCTCTCTTTATACTATTTTCTACCACAGGAATTGCAGATAATGTTAATATTGAAACTATGACAACAACGATTAAAATTTCAATATAGGTGATCCCTATATCAGATTTCATTATCTATGAAATTTCTTTTTATGGTGAAAATCATTGTCTCTTCTGTGAAATCTATCCCTTCCCCTATCATTTCTTCTGGGGTTGTATTTATATCCCTCCACTTCAGGAGGTAAACTTCCGTCAATAGCTTTTCTACTCAATCTAACTTTACCCATCTCATCAATACCTATTATTTTTACCTTTACTACATCACCTATTTTAAAATATTGATTGATATCTCTTATATTTGTGTCAGCGATTTCAGATATATGAACAAGGCCCAGAGTCCCCGGCAAAATCTCAACAAACATTCCATAATTTTCAATCCTCGTTATTTTTCCTTCATAAACTTTACCCATTTCGGGAACTTCTGAAAACTCTGTAATTCTTCTAATTGCCTCTTTCTGAGCTTCCTCATTGGGAGCCACAACAGTCACCTTTCCATCTTGTTCAATATTAATTTTAGCTCCTGTCTCATTTATGATTGATTTTATTATTTTTCCGCCGGGGCCAATAACATCACCAATTTTATCACTTCTAATATTGAAAACAGAGATTCTCGGAGCCCATTTTGAAAGCTCTGGTCTTGGTTTTGGAATAACTTCAAGCATCTTATTTAAAATAAAAAGTCTTCCCTTTCGCGCCTGCTCAAGAGCTTCCCTCATTATTTCTCTTGAAATACCTTTTATTTTAATATCCATCTGAAGAGCTGTAATTCCTTTTTCAGAACCTGCTACTTTAAAATCCATATCACCATAGTGATCTTCAAGTCCTGCGATATCGGTTAAAATAGCATAGGTGTCTTCTTCCTTTATCAACCCCATGGCAACTCCTGCAATCGGCATTTTAATTGGAACTCCTGCATCCATCAAGGCAAGACACCCTCCGCAAACTGTTGCCATGGAAGAAGAGCCATTTGATTCCAATATTTCTGAAACAACCCTTATTGTATATGGAAAATAGACTTCTTCCGGGATTGAAGGGAGCAAAGCTCTCTCCGCAAGATTACCATGTCCTATCTCTCTTCTTCCCGGTCCCCTTAAAGGAGATACCTCTCCGACTGAAAAAGGAGGGAAATTATAGTGTACCATAAATCTTTTTGATACATCCTCATCAACAAGATTATCTATAATTTGCACATCTTCAAAAGAACCCAGTGTTGCAGTCACAAGAGCCTGTGTTTCCCCTCTCTTAAAAATTGCACTACCATGAGTTCTTGGTAAAACTCCAACTTCTATTGAAAGAGGCCTTACCTCATCAAAGGCTCTTCCATCAGGCCTCTTTTTTTTGGAAAGTATCTCTTCTCTTAAAAGGCTCTGTTTTAATTCATGAAAAGCTTTATTGTAAAGAATATATTTTTCCTTATCTTCTTCTTCGTCAACCTCTGACAAAAGCTCCTCTTTTACATTTTCAATAGCCTTTTCACTGTTAAGCTTTCCCTTAACATAAAAAGCATCAATCAGCTTTTGCCCTATTTTGCCTTCTACCTCTTTTAAAATATCATCGGTTAAAGGATAGGGATCTTCCACCTCAATTTTTTCCGGTTTTAACTCCTCATATATTTCTTTTTGAAGTTTAACAAGCTTTTTTATATGCTTATGGGCAAAATCAAGAGCATTTAAAATATCCTCTTCCGGTAGTTCATAGGCAATACTTTCCACCATAACAATTGCATCCTCTGTTCCGGCAACAACAAGATTAAGTTTACTCTTTTCAAGTTCAGAAGCCTTCGGATTAATCACAAACTCTCCGTTTATCAAACCCACCCTTACTCCTGCAATGGGATCAAAGAAGGGTATATCTGACAGATAGAGGGCAGCAGATGCACCTGTAATACCTAAAACATCAGGGTCATTTTCAAGGTCATAGGAAAGAACATTAACAACTATCTGTGTATCATAATGATAGTTTTCAGGGAAAAGAGGCCTTAAAGGCCTGTCAATTAAACGACTTACAAGGATCTCCCTTTCCGAAGGTTTTCCCTCTCTTTTAAAAAAACCTCCGGGAAACTTTCCCGCAGCAAAGGTATGCTCTCTATAATCTACAAGTAAAGGAAGAAAATCTATATCATCTCTCTCTTTTTTACTTCTTGTGGCAGTAGCAAGAATAACTGTCTCTCCAAATTCCACCCAGGCCGAACCATTTGCCTGAGTTGCAACCTTACCAATCTCAAAACTTATACTCCCCCCTCCTATTTCAAGGGTATACTTTTTACTCATTTATACCTCTTCTTACTTTCTTAATCCAAGTCTTTTAATAACTTCCTGGTATTTATCAAAATCTTTTCTTCTTAAATAATTCAATAATCTTTTCCTTCTATTAATAAGAGCCATAAAACCTCTTTTTGAATGATTATCTTTTTTGTGAACCTTAAAATGCTCAGATAAATTTTTAATTCTCTCTGTTAAAATAGCAATCTGCACCTCTGTTGAACCTGTATCCTTCTCATTAATTTTAAATTCATCAATCAATTTAGTTTTCACCTCTTTAGTAATACTCACTTTCTCCTCCTGAAATTTTGTAAGCTATAATATCATATCATGTAATAAATAACAAGTCTCCAGCACTATCTTTTTTGATTAGCGGTACTTTGGTGAAGGTTTCTTATTACATTATTTTTTATTGTAATATTTTTACATTTACCGTTGGAAAGAAAGTGCAGGACTCATTTGGAGTACTCCATTTGCAGGAAAAATATTTATTGAACAAGCAGAAATAAAGAGATATAATTAGTTTAATAGATATCCGGAGGTAAAGATGAATGCAGTCTGGATTTTATTATTAGGGATTATATGGTATTTATTTGTTTATTTTGTATATGCTAAAGTTGTTGATAAAAAGGTTGTAGTTCCCAACGATTCAAGGAAAACACCTGCCTGCACTTTAAATGATGGAGTCGATTATGTCCCTTCACCTACCCCTGTTCTTTTTGGGCATCATTTTTCTTCAATAGCAGGTGCGGGTCCCATTGTTGGACCTATCTTAGCATACTCACTATTTGGGTGGGGAGCTGCTCTTCTCTGGATTTTGTTAGGAACTGCCTTTATAGGAATAATTCATGATTATCTTTCTCTTATGACATCAGTAAGAAATGAGGGACTCAGTATAACAGAAATATCAGGTAAAACAATCTCTCCCACAGCAAAATGGATGTTTTCAATCTTTGTCTGGTTAAGTCTTATATTAATAATAGCAGTATTTGCGGTTATCACAGCAAAAACTCTGGAATCTAAACCTGAAATAGCCATACCCACCCTTGGGCTTATAGTCCTTGCATTACTTTTCGGCTTTGCCGTTTACAGATTAAAGTGGAAACTTGTACCTTCAACAATAGTTGCCTGGATTATACTCTTTATTTTAGTTGATTTAGGATATAAATATCCCATAGTAGCTTCCTTTAACATATGGTTTTACATATTTCTAATATATTCTTTTATTGCTTCTTCTATTCCCGTATGGCTACTTCTTCAGCCGAGGGATTATTTAAGTATGACAATCCTTTTTGTTGGTCTTTTTGTAGGATATTTGGGAATGTTCTTTTTGCATCCTGAAATAAATGGACCTATTCACACAACTTTCATATCAAAAGGAACTCCCCTTGTTCCAATGCTTTTTGTAATTATTGCCTGCGGTGCAATTTCAGGTTTTCACTCATTAGTTGCATCAGGGACATCTTCAAAACAGTTAAAAAAAGAAAGTCATGGAAAAATCATAGGCGTTGGAGGGATGATATCAGAAGGTGTTCTTGCCCTTCTGGTATTAATGTTGGTTTCTTCAGCTCTTTTTTGGGGGAAGGCTCCTTCGGCCCTTTCAAAATTTGTTTTTCAAGATTTAATGAAACAGGGGCCTATTGTAACCTTTGGAAATGCATTCGGAAGAGCTGTTCATGCACTTGGAATTCCGCTAAATATTGGTATTGCCTTCGGAATATTAATGTTGAATGCTTTTGTTTTAACCTCTCTTGATACCTCTGTAAGATTGAGTAGATTTGTTTTTCAGGAAGCTCTTGTAAAAAACAATAAATTTCTTTCCAATAGATGGATAGCAGGATTTATAGGAGTGTTTTTTGCATACATTCTTGCTGCAACAAAGAGCTGGAATGTCATCTGGCCTATTTTCGGAAGTGCAAACCAGCTCATCGCAGCCCTTTCACTTTTTACTGTAACAGCATATTTTGTCGGATTTAAAAAGCCCAAACTTTACAGTTATATTCCAGCTCTCTTTATGTGGTTGGTAACAGAGTCTGCTCTATTTTATCTTTTATTCTTTAAATATATAAAAGGATTTGGGAAAAATATCGGGGATACTATTTTAAGTCTTGTGGCTATAACCCTCTTTCTTCTGGGTTTAACAGTGGGAATTGAAGCTATTAAAGCCATAAATAACAAAAAGGGATTGGAGGGCTAACCCTCCAATCCCTTAAAATCTATTTCAACAATCTATTTGAGGATAGATATTATTAATCTCTCTTTTTAAAGGTTGAATGGGAAGAGGATGAATGAGAGGAAGAAGAGGAGTGTGAAACAGTGGAATGTGAGCTTGAGCTTGAATATCCTCTTGATCTTGTCCAAGAATGGGAGCCGCTGCTTGAAGAGTAGGATTTATATGATCGTGGGCTCGAATAAGAGTATCTTTTGTAAGGAGAATAGGATTTATATGATTTTGAACTTGAAGAATAACTTTTAGGAGAGGAATAGTAACCATATGACCTGCTTTTGTAATATGATTTAGATTTATTTGATGATGAAAAAGCTTTATTTTTAAACCTACTCCAGAAACTGCTGCTTCTCTTGTTATAATTGGAAGAATAGTTGCTTGAATAAGAATATCTCTTGTTATAATAACTCTTACTTTTATTATAGCTGCTTCCATATCCGCTATAGTATTTATTATACGAATTTTTGCTTGAGGAGTAATTACCATAAGGACTTGTTCCACTGTTTGAATAAGTGTAAGATCTCTTTTTACTATATCTTGAAGAATAATACCCTCCATAATAGGGATTCTTTTTATAATATCTGCTTGTATATCTGCCCTGTCCATAATTATTTGAAGAATAAGTGCTATTAGAATAGCTATTGTTTCCATAATAGGAAGAATAATACTCTTCCTTTTTCTTTTTTATCTTCTTCTTTGTAGAAGAAGAGCTACTGGAACTGCTGGACGATGATACTGTTGAACTACCTGTGTAAGATTTCTTTTTTATAACTTTCTTGGAACCAGAACTTGATATAGAGCTATTGGACCCTGTTTTTGAATAACTACTCTTTTTTCTTATAACAGTTGAACTTCCAGATGATGAATTAGGCCTCGAATATGAAGAAGATCCTGAACTTTTCTTTATAATCTTAACAGAAGAACCTCTTTTACCTGTAACAGTGAAAGACTCTCTTTTTACAGATGTGATTTTCCTAAAGGTAGGTGCAGGTTTAACAATCTTAACTGTTGTGCTTGAGTATTTAATAGTTGTAGTCTTTATTACCGGAGTATAATTTCTTTTAAGTATTACCTTATTCCCAACTCTTACTTTTTTGAGGGTTTGGGCAGCAAAAGGTTGAGCTCCCAAAGGTCTTAAAGATATTTTCTGCAAAGAGACTTTTCTTAAAGAACCTGCGTTAATTGCTACCCTTGAAATATTTCTCGCCATCAAAGAACTTTTCTTCAGGACAACAACGGAACGAGCAGTCAAAGGAATCCTTGAGTAATGCCTTACCCAGACATTATTAATGACAATGACAGGTCTTCCATACCAATCAATTGGTGCCCAACCTATATAATCACCATAATAAAACCAGTCAACCCACGCAGGTCCCCATCTATAACCCGGAGCCCAGATCCAACCATACATAGGATCCCACATCCATCTTCCATAATGATATGTGTACCACCAGGGATCATAAGAAACCCATGTCCATCCATAAGGATATACCCATGTCCATCTTCCATTATAGTATGGTCTCCAGGTAGATATTACTCTCACAGGCCTCCAGCAGTAGCCATAATCACTTGTATAAACCCACCTTCCATTATCATAAAACTCATCTTCATAGGAAGAGAGAACTTCAGGCAAATAGCTGTCTTCATATCTATTTCTTCTTCTATTATCAAGCTTCTCTCTGAAAGTATTGTCTCTGAAAGTATTCCATTGATCAAAATCATCTTCTGAAGAAGAGTACAAATAAACAGGTCTTGAAATAAACCTACCATTATCAACCCTTATCTTTTGAGATCTTC
>JALXDT010000105.1 GCA_027070475.1 Candidatus Aminicenantota bacterium
TATCAAAGCAGTATGGTATTTCCTTTATAAATGTTGATAATTTGAAAGAGGTTAGCCCTCCAATAGGATTCATTCCAAAGGAAATAATTTTTGAATTTAATCTTTTCCCTTTTTTAATTAATAAAAAAGAGAAATTTGTTAATATTGTAATTTCAGATCCTTCTGATCTAAGGCTCTTGATTTCATTTTTTAATGAGATACTTCCGGAATACAAAATTTCATTTTTCCTTGGTGATTTTGATAAGGTTGAAGAGTTGATATTAGAATTTTTCCCTGAAAAAAAATTTAAATTCTCTCTACCCGAAGAGTATAAAAGTTTGGAGATAGAGAATAGGATTATGGAAATGATAGATTTTCTCTCAAATAAAAAAGATGTTAAAAACTTTAGTTTCAACTATCTTGATGAATCTCTCTGGCTAAAGTTTGATTGGGGAAATGTTGGATGTGATTTTTATTTCACTCAGAAGGGAAAAGAAAAAAGTTAGAAATAATCTCCTACCTTTAATCGTGCTCCATTTATAAAATCATAGGCAGACATAACCTTTTTCCCTTCCGGTTTTACAGAAAGAATAGTTAAAGAGCTATTATCTCCGCAGATTACTCCAACACCCTTTTTTGAAATTTTAAAGATCTCTCCAGCTTTCCCTTCCCTTTTTTCTGATAGTATTGCATCTGTTATTATGAGCCTTTTCCCCTTAAAAAATGTATATGCAGAAGGCCATGGTGTAAATGCTTTAATCATCCTGAAAATCTTTATTGAAGGAAAATCCCATTTAAAAAAACCATCCTCTTTCTTTAACTTTGGGGCATATGTTATTCCTTTTTCTGGTTGAGGTTCAGGCTTAATGTTTTCTATATTTTTTATAATTTTTAAAATCTCTCTTGCACCAAGCTCAGAAAGCTCCTCCCTTACCTCATATGCGAACTTATCTTTATTTAGAGGGATCTCTATTTTTGAATAGATTGGTCCTGCATCAAGCTTTTTTACTAATTCTATAATGGAAACCCCTATCTTTTCATCACCATTCAAAATAGCATGTTCTACTGGCGAAGCACCTCTCCATCTTGGAAGAAGTGAAAAATGAATATTCAAAGTCTTGTATCTTGGAAATTTTAAAATAGATTCAGGAATAATCTTTCCATAGGAGACTACTACAGCTAAATCCACATTTTTTGAAAAATAAAAACTTTTGAAAGATTTATCCAATCTTTCGGGAGTATGAATCTCTTTTATCCCTAATTTCAAAGCTTCCTCTTTCACAACTGATGGTAAGATTTTTTTACCCCTACCTTTTGGACGGTCTGGAGATGTTATTACAATCTCTATTTCTGACTCTTGATTAAGAAGTCTTAAAGTGGGAAGTGAATCTCTGGAGCTTCCCCAGAAGGCAACTTTCTTTACCATCCTTCCTGTTTTCTCTGCTTTTTTAATTTTTTGAGTAAAAGAGCTTTTTTGATGGGAGAAAGATAATCTATAAAAAGTTTTCCATTTAAATGATCAATTTCATGCTGAAAAACTCTTGCGAGAAGCCCACTTGCTTCTATCTCTATCTCTTTTTCATCAAGAGATATTCCTTTTAATAAAACCTTCTCCTTCCTCTTTACACTCTCTGTTACTCCGGGAACACTCAAACATCCCTCTTCTCCTATTTCTTCTCCTTCAGATTCTACTATTACAGGGTTTATTATTACAAGTTTTTTACCCGGTTCTTGATTTAATGTCATATCCACTATAAAAAATCTCTTTTTTGCCCCAACCTGAGTAGCAGCCAGTCCAATCCCTCTGTTATTATACATAGTAAAAAACATCTTTTTTACAAAATCCACCAACTCTCCATCAATATTTTTAACCTCTTCAGCTTCCTCTCTTAGTATTTCATCCCCAACTTTATAAATCTTAATCTCTTCCTCTATTATTGGTATTTCTTCGTATGGTATATTTGTCATTTTATTC
>JALXDT010000106.1 GCA_027070475.1 Candidatus Aminicenantota bacterium
TATATTGGAAGATATCTGCCAAAATAAAGGTTTATTTTGACAGATTTATTTATGTATGGTATAATACCTTACAATGTTTAATTCATCTTCTGCTATACTCAAAAAAAATAAAATAAAGAGGAAGGGATAGGTGTTTTTAGAAAAAATAATAGAAAAATTATCGGATGAAAAAGCCAGAAGGTTAGCTGAAAAATTGTATATAGAACCTGGTAGAATAGATATAATTAAGAAGAAGCTCTTGAATGCTCTCTCAAGTGAAGCATTTCTTATAAAAAATGCTTACAATTATATAGAAGATTTTAGAGAGTTGATGAGGGAAATGTTTTATAAAGGTGGAAAGGGGGAATTCCCCTCTCAATATGAATCTCTTGTTAAAGAAATCGAAAAAAGAGGGTTGGCTTTTTATATCAATAAAGAACATACACAGATTTTAATCCCTTTTGAGTTTTACTTTGTTCAGGATTTTTTCTCCCCCTCCTACTTTTCTCTTTTATATGCTTTTCAAAATTATGAAGAGAGTATATTGAATTTGATTGCAGATTATTTAAATATAGAAGATCCAGTTAATTCAAGATTAAGTTTAGCAAGAAAAATCTATTATTTCTTAATTAAATATATAGGAAAAATACATTCTTCTTTATCTGAAGAAGAAAAAAAGATGATTGAAACAATTTATTATAATAAAGGAGAGGCCTTCTGGAAGGAAGTTTTTTCTAAATTTGTCATGGGAGAAACAAAGGGAGAAAAAGAAAAGTATTATATCAAAGAACTTTTTTTCAAATCTGATAGAAGTTCACCTGTTTTTTCTTTATTATTAAAATCTATATTAATCCCGGTTTCAGATAAAATGAGATTGTTTGTTGAAGAATTAACTATTCCCTCGGAATTTGAGCAAGAAATATTGAGAGAATTCAGAGAAAAAGATAAAAAAATTGTATGTGATCTTCAGGACCTTTATATACAGGATGATATAATTAAAATAACTGGTATCGAAAGAGATTTTAAGAGAGATTTGAGAAGGTTTATTTACTATATTATAACAAATGATATTAAAGCGACTACTACTAAGAAGATTTATTTTAAGGATTTAAAGAGGATTCTTGATAATTTTGAATGGGAAGAGGATTATTTTAATTTAATATGGAGTTTTCAGAAGGATAATAAGGTTTTTGTTGTTGATGAAGAAACTAAAAGTTTTGTTTTATCCCCTAAAGGGGAGGAACTGCTTAAACTCGAAGATTCTAAAATTGGTGAGATAGCTTATAACTATTTCTTGAAACATTCCTGTTGTTCTCCGGATGTTAAGAAATTGGTTCTTAAAGATTTGGTCAAGAGTTATCCGTGCTATATAGATGTAAGATACTTTGTTGAACTTTCCAAAAAAGTTGTTTCGGATCTTTCCCATCTTTTGATAAAAGAGGACCTTAACCTTGAAACAACATTTTCTACAATATATTATCTTCTCTATAATCTTGGTTTAGCCCAGAAGATAAATGTAAGAAGAGAGCATTTTAATATTACTTCAATAAGATTGAACCATGAAGGATATTATTTTGCTACAGGAGAGAAGAAAGTTGAAATAGAAGATGAAGATTCTGAGAAAATCAACATTGAGAATGGATATTTAATTATAGATATTGATATTGATTATGAAGATTTAAAACATCTTTTTGAAGCGGCAGAAAAAGAGGCCATTAAAGATAGAATAAAAATTAAATTAAAAGAGGATAAATTTGATGATATCTTAAATAAAGATATAAAAGATTCTATTCTAAAGGAAAAAATCAATCTTCTATACCAGAAATATTTATCTGTTACTAATGAACCATCTGTTTCTTCAACTTCTGAGATATTAGATATTATCAAATTAGATTGCTTTTTAAATGTCAATTTCATTGACTTTCATTTTAGTTAGTGATATTTTAAATTAAAAGAGATTTTAT
>JALXDT010000107.1 GCA_027070475.1 Candidatus Aminicenantota bacterium
GCTCATATTTAAATGTTCTTTCAAAATTTTAGAAGCAAAACTTTTTTCATTTTTGAGTGTTTTTCTGTAATTGTTAAAAACCCCTGTTGTTTTTAAATAAATTTCAGAAAATTTTCCTTTTTCAAGGGAAATTGTTCCGATAATTTGTAATTTGTTGTCTTCTGATTTTCTGCTTTTAAAATTAATTTTTTTGTTTTCTAAATCATAGACATTCCAACTATCATACCCAAAAGGATAAAATTCATTCTGAATATTTACAGGATCAAGATATAAACTCTCGTTCTTTATCTTTACCTTAACAAAGAATTTATCATAGGGAGAGAGTATTTTTCTGTTTTTAAAAGGAGAGAAAATTAAAATTTCAGGCTTCATCTTTAAGTATGAGAGAATGGAATATAAAAGTTTTGTTTTCTCTACTTCTGTTCCGTATCTTGTTTTAAAAACAGTATTTATATCTCTAAAATGAAAGCCTGTTTCTGAAATGTTCAGGTGAACATTTTGAATTTCATCGCTTACAAATTTTTGGATATTTAGTAGCAATTGATAATTGTCTTTACTTTTATTTCTTATTTTTTCAACGGTTTTTGCGAGATTATCGGAAAGCTTTTCACTCTTAAAAAGATTATATAACGCATTACAATCAGTATATGCAAAAATTGCAGGAATATCTTTTCCTGAGAAATAGTTTGATTTTCTTACATTATTTATCTCAAATCTATATATTTTTCTTCCATCTCTGTTTTCTACCGTAGGTTTTATATTGGTGTTTATCATAGAGAAAGAGAGATTTAAATTTGATGGTGTATCAAACACAATTTTTAGTTTTTTTACAGGTACATTTTCTGCTAACTTTTCAATTGTGAAGAAATAGGGTGAAAAGTCATTTTTTGTTTTAATTTTGTAGGTAAGCTCTTCAATCGCGCCCCTTTCAAGTCCAGTGTGAGAAACAACCATCTCCCTGAGAAAACTAAAATCAGGAAAGGTATGGGCTGCCCTTGGTAAAACTTCATTGTATCCATTTTTCGGTGTAGGAACTATCTTTCCATCCTTCATTATTGTTCTGGATTTTATAACCTCTAAATTCTGGTACTTCGGATTGTAGACAATAAATGTTTCTCCGAAAAGTCTTCTTGTGGCAAGATAGGTGTTAAGCTTGACTTTAGAAGAATATTTTAATATCCAACTCCCATCCGGATTTATCTTATAATATTTTTCAAGGTAAACGTATTTTGCATCTTCTAATTCTGCAGAAAAAACAGATATTGAAAAAAGAATGATTATAAAAAATATGATTACTCTTTTTTTATTCATTATTTTCCTCCCCTTATGATAATAAAGTTATCCTTTATCTGTTTAAATTGTTTTATTGTATTTTTGAAGCTTTCCCAGTCTTCCGGCTGGTATATTCTCTTTTTTAATTTGATCGAAAGATTAATAAAAATGGATTTTCCCTTTTTATATATGTCCCCTTTAAAATCAGCTCCGCTTCCTTTTACTGTTTTTAGCTCCGGTTTGTTTATAAGTTTAAAGGAATAAGGGAACTTTATTGATTCATTGATTTTAATAAGTTGAGAACACCTTGTTCTAAAAGGATAGCTCCTTTTTTTCAAATTATCCGAAAATCTTGAAAAGCCTACAGCATAATAAAAGGGCAAAGAAGAAAGAATGGGATGAATATATCTATTTTGTTTTCCAGAAATCAGAGTTTCTAAATTCTTAAACTTTATCATTATACTCATTGGTTTTGAAATATCATAGGGATTTTGATATGAGATTTTTATAATATTTGCTGCCGGAAAGAGCTCCGATATTTCACTTTTTAGCCTATTGTCCCACTCTGATACCTGAGAACGGGTGAAAAATCTTCTGAGCATTGAATCACTCTGCCCCTCACCTATGATTTTTATTGTGCTTATGCTGTTTCCCTTTTTATCAATATTAGTTTCAATATAGTATTTTAAATAGTGTTTTTCGGGTGGACTTATAGGTGTTGTTTTCAGGTCAGCACCTTCGGGAACTCCCATTAAATATTCCTGTTGTTGCTCTGCTGATGACCATAACTCTCTTACTCCGGGTACCCAAGTTGGGTCTAAAAGCATATACTTGTTTTTATATTTTACAACTGTTACACAGTGATTAAACTGGTCAGCCGGAATTCTGTCTATTCTCGAACCTGCCATTGTCATTGCCGGATATGCTTTAAACCCTGCAGCTCTAAGCATTGTAATTAACATCCCCGCTTTATCCTTACAAACTCCACACCTGTCTCTGAATGTTATTGTCCCTTTATGAAGTGTATAACCCTCACCTTTTCCCATGGAAAGACCTGAATATCTAATCTCTTCCGCGACCCAGTGGGTTAGCCTTGAAATCTTTTCAAAATCATTCTTTGCTCCATTTATTATTTCATTAACTTTATCCTTAATTTCTTTATTGTATTCAAAAGAGCCATAATCTTCATTAACTTTATAAAACCATAGTGATTTTGCTTTCCAGTCGGGCGAGGTTGAAAGTAAAAGTTTTGGGAAAACATCCGAAGGAGAAACCATATTGGGCTCTTTCCTGTAAGGTTTTATATTCTTTACCTCCCAGAAATATTCTATTCTATCTTTTAGAAAGTGAACATAATTTCTTGCTGTTCCATTATAAAATTCATACTGTAATTTTTTATTTGAAGGAATCGAAACTTTGTATGTTTTAAGTTTTATAGGAATTCTTGAATAAAAATGAACAATATCATAAAAATGGCCTTTCATCGGAGGGATATATTTTTCATCATCCTGAAACAAGAGTGCATATGTAAATCCCTTTTTATAAGTTTCAATATAAATACCATCACCAATATCTATATTTTCAATGGGAATAATCTTTTCTCTTGCTCCCCAATATATGGCTCTTGCGGGAGCCGGATAATCCTTAACTTTATTATGAGGAATTTTAATGATTTTACCGTCTTTTTTTACAATCAAAGCTTTCTTTATCTCAATGTGGGCTGATAGAGGATCATAATAGAATGTCAATGACTTCAGTTTTTTTATTCCGTTGTCTGTTAGGATCTTGTAAAATCTTTTTATTGTTGTATAGGTTAATCCGGAATCCATAACTTTTGAAAAAGTCTTATCAAAAATCAAAAGATAAGGAGAGCTGGAATAATCTTTTGATGTGCCGGCTCTCTTTAACTCCTTTTTCAAATAGTTAAAATCCTTTTGCGAAAAAATTGGTAAAGTAAAAAGAAAAATAATAGTTAAAATAGCTATTAGCTTTTTCATTATAGCCTCCAAAATAATATATAATTTATACGATTATCAAACTAATAAGGTTATGTCAAATTCAATGTTGACAAAAAAAGATAAAGGTTTTATTATTAAAAACTTAAAAAGGATAAATGAGAATGGGGAGAAGAATAGTTTTAGAGGAAGAGGAAAAAGGGCTTAAAAAAGAGAAAAAGAGAGAGATTTATGATAATTACTTAACAAAACTCCTCAAACTAATTCCGGCTGAAATTGTAACACTTTATATTACACTTTCTGCAATTTTAGAATCATCAAAGGAATCTACCAAAACTCTTGAATTAACAGTATTTATTATAGTTTTAATATTAACACCTCTATATATTTACATAATTACAAAGGAAGAAAACAAAAAACCTCCGTGGAAACAGATTGTTGTATCCACTCTATCCTTTGTTGTATGGGTTTTTGCACTTGGAGGTCCTTTTCTTTACTTCAAATGGTATAAAAGAATTTACGGGGCACTTTTTTTGCCAATTTATACATTTTTAATTCCCTTGATTTTTAGAAAAAGAAAATACAAAAATTTTGAGGAGGTATAATATGAAAATAAAATGGTTGGGACATTCTGCATTTTTGTTGGAAGGGAGTAAAAGAATCTTAATTGATCCTTTTATAACTGATAATCCAATTGCTAAAGTTAATGATGAAGATACAAAAAACATTGACTATATTGCTTTAACCCATGACCATGGAGATCATATGGGAGATACTGAAAAGATTGCAAAAAGTACAGGAGCTAAGGTTGTAACAATATATGAAATTTCCCTTGATCTTCAGGCAAAAGGGGTGGATTCCCTTGGAATGAATATAGGAGGAACAGCTTATCTTGAAGGAGCCTCTTTTTCTATGACTCCAGCTATGCATTCATCGGGCAAAGGAACTCCTACAGGTTTTGTAATTGAGATGGATGGTAAAAAAGTTTATCATACTGGAGATACAGGACTTTTTGCTACAATGAGCCTTATTGGAGAAATGTATTCTCCGGATGTAATGCTTCTTCCTATTGATGGATTGTTTAATATGGATATAAGACTTGCAGCAAAAGCTGTCGAATTGGTTAAACCAAAAATTGCAATCCCAATGCACTATAACACATGGGATCCTATTAAGGCTGATCCTGAGGAGTTTAAAAAATTAGCAGAAAAATTTGCAGAAATAAGGATATTGGAACCGGGAACATATCTGGAAATTTAATAAAAATAATTTCTCCTCAATTTGAGTAAATCTTTACGAAATTTTATCTACTTTTTTATTTAAATTTTTTTTAAGAGTTAATTTCTTTAAAAACAGAAAGGGCAAGAATTATTCTTCTATCTTAAATCTTTCAACACTCTCTCTCATTTTTTCCGCAAGATTATTAAGATCCACCGCCGATTGGGCAATACCTGTTATTGAACTATTCATATCCCCCGAAGCTTCAGCAATCTGCTGAACATTTACATTAACCTCTCCGATTGTCCTGTTAATCTCTTCAATAGCCCCGGCAACACTGTTCATAAGTGTGACAATTCCTTCACTTGAACTTTGAATTTCATTTAGAACCTCTATACTCTTTTGTCCCTTCTCTTTTCCGTTTGCAACCTCCTCAAGAGCTACTTTCATGGCATTTTCAGCATCCTTTGATTCTCCCTGAAGTCTGGTGATTATCTCTTCTATCTCTTTTGTGGATTTTGTTGTTCTCTCCGCTAATTTTCTAACCTCATCAGCGACAACAGCAAAACCCCTGCCCGCTTCTCCTG
Source organism: Candidatus Aminicenantota bacterium (assembly GCA_027070475.1). Lineage (GTDB taxonomy): Bacteria > Acidobacteriota > Aminicenantia > JAMOAD01 > JAMOAD01 > JALXDT01. The sequence continues at coordinate 5,033 of JALXDT010000107.1, forward strand.
CTCTTGCCGCTTCAATTGCAGCATTCAAAGCTAAAAGATTGGTTTGATCTGCAATATCATTTATAACATTTACAATTTCAGAGATGGAGACGGTGGATTCTCCCAATCTGTTAACTATACTTGAGAGAGCTTCTGTTTTATCCGATATACTGTCGATTGAATTTATTGTATCTGAAATTATTGCTGCACTGTTTTTGGTAAGCTCCATTGCCTTCACAGCATTTTCCTGAGTTGTTTTTACATTTTCATTTATCTCTGCAAAAGAGGCAGCAAGCTCTTCAACTGCTGAGGCAACACTTGCAGCCTGAGCTGTCTGCTTTTCAGAGGAAGATGACATCTTTTCTGTTGTTGAAGCAATTTCCTCTGATGAAGAGCTGATATTTATAGCATTATCCTTTGTATCCTTTATAAGAGCAGAAAGATTTTTTATGAAGGAGTTAAGATATTGGCTTACAAGACCAATCTCATCTTTACTATCATCCTCCAATTTAACCCTTAGATCCCCAGAAGAAGCTTTATCAAAAACATCTTTAAATGCAATAATTCTTTTTGTACTGGCAGCTAAAAGAAAGTAAACTATTAAAGATATTATGATTATTGATAATATAGTGCCAAATACAATTCCTTTAACAGTTTTTAGAAAGGCTGCCCTTTCATGAGAAACATCTCTGACATAGACAAAAAGGCCCAAAGATTTTCCTGAAAAATCAAGCACAGGGATTGTTCCAAAGAAATAATGGTTTTTGTTAAAAAAGAGATGTTTTTTACTACCTTCTTCCAGCTCTTTTACTTTTAGATATTGTTTTATTTTCTCATACTTTATTCCCACATCCTTATTCATTATAAAGTGCCCGAGTTCTTCCCCTTTTATATTGGAAAATATTTTTACTCCTTTTATTGAGTTTTTATCTAAAAATAGCAAAAGACTTTCAACTTTATTTAAATGTGAGACTCTAATTAATTCACTTAAGGGAAATAAAACTTCAACAGAGCCTAAATATTTATTACCATCAAAGATAGGAGAGAGCCCTCTCATAACAAAACCTCCCCTCCCTAATTCAACCCCTATTACAGGTTTATGTGTCTTACTTATTTTTAATATTGTAAATCTGAAACTTGAAAGATCGTCTCCACCATCCCCCTGGCCTGGTTTTTTCCAGACTCTTAAAAAACTTTTTGCAGGAGGTTTATGATAGTGAACCTTTAAAATATTTAATTTTAAGTCCTTTTTCATCTTTTTTATTATTGGAGTAACCAATTTTCTTAATCTCTGTCTCGCTGCATTTTCATCAGGGTCATTGTAAATTGATTTTAATTCTTTTAAAGTTGAAAAGCCGGAAGCAATTATCAGTGCCTTTTTTGAAATTCTTTTTATATTGCCATTAATTTCGGCAACTCTTTCTTCCGTGCTGGCTGCAACAATACCCCTTAAAGTATTTTTTTGTATCTTAACAAACATAAAAATTCCAGCTATACCCAATATAACGATTATTGCTAAAATTGGAATTACGGACTTCCATTTGATTGATAGGTTTTTGTAGGATAATTTCATCTCTTCCTCCTTAATGAAAAAAGTGTAGTAGTAATAATATAATAGGAAATTGTACTTTTTTGTCAAGTTTTTTAAGAATTAAATTTTTGTTATTTTTTTTAAAAACTTTAACTCCTCCTCTTCCATCTCACTCCTGACGGAGTATCTTCAAGGATAATTCCTTTTTCTTTTAGAATATCTCTTATTTCATCAGCTCTCGTATAA
>JALXDT010000108.1 GCA_027070475.1 Candidatus Aminicenantota bacterium
AAAGAGAGCAAAACAGAAAGGGATAAGACATCATAAAAGAGTGCAACAAAAAAACTTGCACCTCCTTCTTCAATTCCAATGCCATCTTTATTTGTCAAATAGGTGTAAAATAGAAGAGAAGCGGTTCTTGCAGGCAAAAGGTCCACGGAAAAATTTCTCACCAAAGTTATTAAAAATAATTCTTTTAATTTCAACTTTTCACTTAAAAGTATTTTGTACCGCAAAGCTCTAAAGTATGTGCCGGTTAAAGAAAAAATCACATAGATAAAAACTGCGAGAAAAGAAAGCTCTTGAAATGATTCTTGAATAGTTTCAATTGAAGTATTTTTAAAAAAAATAAAAAAGATTAAAAAGGTAATCAATATTGGAATAAAAATCTTTAAGAACCGTTTAAACACTATTTTCCCCAATATGGCATCATATCTTTTGCCGGAGATGAAGTAATTTGCCAGATTTTACCGCTTTTTATTTCAATGATTTTTATATCATAGTTTCCTGATTTTAATTTAGGGCCGCTTGCATACACAATATATCTATCATCAGGAGAAAAAGCGGGAAAATAATCATGCTTTTGAGAATCAAGGGTTAATCTTACTGGGGAGAATTTACCAAAGGGATTTAAGATAATATCTCCTTTGTGATCATACTTGTGTGATACCCATGCAATATAATTTCCCGAATGGGAAAATCTTCCCCTACAACCTCCATATCCCTCCGAAAATTTTCTAACATCCCCTGTAACAAGATTCATCAAATAAACATTCCAGCCAATGAATTTGTTTGAAGTAAAAAGAATATATTTATTATCAGGAGAAACAGCCGGCAGAATATTTTTACCTTTAAAATTCGTGATTTGAACAACTTTTTTGTTTGAAAAATCATATTTAAAAATCTGCTCTCTGCCATTAACCTTTCTTGAAAAGAAAATATATTTTCCGTCATAAGTCCAGAAGGGAGCTCTATCCTCTGAAGGAGACGGAAAAAGTCTGGTGATTTTCTTATCTCTCAAATCCATAGTATAAATTTCAAATCTTCCACTTCTGTTTGATTCAAATACAATTTTATTGCCATCCGGTGAGAATGTGGGGAAGCCATCAAACGCCTGGTTTCTCGTAAGTTGCTCCACCCCATTGCGATTAATCAAAAAAATATCTTCATTCCCACTTCTGTCAGATTGAAAAACAATCTTACCTTTGAATATTTCAGGAAGTTTCTCCCTTGTTTCCGGAGGAAATCCCTTAATGTAAGGAATGATGTTTTTATAGATAAATTTTGCCATTTTATAAAAGCCTTCCTGAGAAGGATGAATTCCCGGCATCAGACTTTTTTTATTTTTCATAAATGAGAAAATATCTATTAGTTTTAAATTATTTTTCCTTGCAAGTCCTCGTATGGCAGGAACAATCTCCTTTTTCAGTCTTTTTTTAGAGCTCTCATCAAAGGTTTTTATGTCGATATTAAAAATTGGAGGCGGTGTGAGTAAAAATATAAGAATCCTTTTGTTTTTCCTCTCTCCATATTTTTTTACAATCCTTATTATCTCTTTCATATTTAAAATAAATTTCTTTTTAGAGGTTCTGTCCGAGTCTATCCTGACATCATTGGTTCCAAGCATGATTAACACAATAGAAGGATTACTCTTTTTCAGGATTTCAGATCTTTTTAAAAATCTCAAATACTCTCCCGAAGTATTACCCGGCCTTGCCGCTGAAATCACATCAGCTTTTACTCCATACTCTTTTAAAAGAGACCTCAAATATTTAGGATAGCTACCATAACTGCTTTCTGTTATACTATCTCCTATGCAAAGAATTTTTACAGGCTTACTCTTTCCCTTTGAATAGTGCCAGTAAAATCCTAAGAGAAAAGCTAAAAAAAATTAAAATAAAAATTATTAATAAAAATCTCTTTTTCATACTCTTTAAATAGCATATTTA
>JALXDT010000109.1 GCA_027070475.1 Candidatus Aminicenantota bacterium
TCGTACCATCATAGAGAAAGTCCATTTTAAAAGCTTTTTATATAAAAAGGATAAATTAAGCTACAAAATTGTCGAAAAAAAGGAGAATTTTGTCGAAAAAAAGGCACTACTTCCATTAAAAAATGGAAGTTACTTACCTTTTCTTTCTGGCATGTTTATTGATATTTTTTTTATCATTTTAATTTAAATGAAATAGTGTGCGGAGATGAGGATGAAAAGATTATTTTTGACTTTTTTTCTACTTTTTTCTTTTTCTTTATTATTTGGGGGGAATATTTCCTATACTAAAATCACAAGCTTCAACATAGGAAATACTATTCCTCTCTCTGTGAGCGTCCCCGAAGGGGCAAAGGTTGTTCTAATTTTTTACAAAATAGGAGACTCAGTAGAGCAGTATCAGGTAAGAAAAATGAAAAAGAACAAAAAAGGGGAGTATACCTATTCTCTCAACAGCAAGACTTTCACTGCTAAAAAACTGAGTTATCACTTTGTTTTTCTAAAAGGAAGAGAATATTTCCGAACACCTCAAACAGCAGATATAGTAGCTGTAGGGCAGGGAAAACTTATTAAACTTCCCACAGTAACACCTCAGAAAAAGCCGTTTCCTCTATCCTTAAGTGGAAACTACACCGAACAGTGGTTAATTTCATCAAACCAGGACAATCTAACTGACAGTGATAAAAACTCAAAAAGTGGGAATTTGACCTTAATGGGTAACTTTTCTACTAAAAACTCTCAAATTAATTTTTCAACAACAGGTAACTATGTTCCTACTCAAGCCAAACAGTATAATGTTTCTTCTGTTCTTTTCAAATATAAAACTGGAAAACATGATTTTGAAATCGGTGATATTTCTTTTCAAGCTCCGGATTTAGCGCTCTCTGCCTATGGAAAGAGAGGGTTGTACTATAACTTTACGAGTAACAAGGTAGGGATAAACTTTTTCTCTTTAAGTTCCCAGCAGATAAGTGGTTTGGGTCTTCCTACAAAAAACTCATTAATAACAGGAGGAAAAATCAGCTTTAAAATCGGAAAATTCAATCTTTTTGGTTTCTACCTTTCAGGAAAGGATGATCCTACTGCTGGACAAAACAGTTATTACAGTTCCACTACTGTAAGAGAAGGTTCCACTTATGCTCTGGGCTTTGACTCAAATCTTTTTAATTATTCACTGTCTCTAAAAGGAACATATTATGGCTCAAACTATACCAAAGATGTTCTGACGAGTGAGAAAAAGAAAGATCACGCGATTGATACAAGTGCTTCTTTGAGCTATAAAGGTTTAAGTCTTTCTTCACAATATAAAGAAATAGGAGCATATTATAATAGCGTAGGCTCAAGCTACCTGAGTAACAACCAAAGGAGTTATGGTTCTTCTGCAAGTTTTACTTTCTCAAAAATAACACTCTCTACCTCTTACTCTCATATGGAAAGTAACATAGCAAAGCTCGAATCAGTACCTGAAAGTAATACAAACAATATAAATTCCAATATAAGTATAAGCTTAGGGAAAATCTCTCTCGGTATCGGGTATGTTACAAATAAGCAGAAAACCACTCTTAAAGATCAAAGCAGTGGTCTTTCAAACACTATAGATACTTCAAACTTTACACTTAACATGTCAGTTTATGCCTCTTCTCATTTTAGTCTGAGTTTAAGCGGAGGTAAATCATTAAATAAATCTTTAGATGAACAAACATCCTATACATTTAATTCTTCAATGAATATCTCAATCGGAAACACTTTTTCTCTCTCCCCCTCTTTTACCTATTTAAAAGTTGATAAAAAGGGAGATATAACAAAAACGATAACATCCTACTTAAGCTATAATTTAAATCTAATCCCCAACGCATTTACCATCAGCGGTTCAGCCTCATACAATGATACAACAACTCCAGGTGGTACTCTTAACTCAAAATCTATAAATGCTTCGAGTAGACTATCTCTTCTTTTTGGCTGGATCTGGAGTAAATTGAGTCAATGTTCTGCCTATGTTGAAGGAAGCTATTATGAAACAGAATATCCTTCCGTAAAAACTAATTATTATAAGATTTACGGAAGTATTGTAATTTCTTTTTAAGGAGAAAAGAATGAGAGTAAGAAAAATATTATTAGTTATAATTTGTTTAAGTATTCTCCCCATATTTATTTACCCCATAACATACACCCCTTCAAACCCAAATGTAGGAACTGTAATTACTTTTAGAACAACAAATGATAATTATGGCCTAACGGTAGACTGGAACTTTGGAGATGGGACAACAGGATCAAGTTATGCAAGCTACGGAGAGATAACCCATTATTATAAAAACCCGGGAACATATACTGTTAGAGCAGACGAGAATATGTATGGCTATGTCCATGAATCAATTACAATAACTATAAATGAAGATAGATATATCTCTGTTTCACCAAGTCCTTATAGAGCAGGAATTTCTTTGACAATAACCCTGGTGAATGCAAAATCTCCCCCGATAAAGTGGGATTTTGGAGATGGTGTTGTATTAGGAAGAGGAAGGAGCAGGACAGGACCTTCAACTGTAACCCATACTTATACAAATCCAGGTTCATATACAATAAGAGCATATGATTATAATGGAAGTGCCACAGTTCCGGTGACAAAAACCATCTCCGTCGGAAATCCAAAGAAAATAACATGGACTCCTCAAACTCCATATGTTGATCAGGAAGTTTCGTTTACAGCACTATATTTCAGGAGTTCAAACATCAGATGGGATTTTGGAGATGGGACAGTAGTAAGAGGGTCTAAAAAAGTAAGCCATAAATACAAAAATCCTGGTATCTATACTGTTAAAGCCTATGATTATAGTGGAGATGATAATTTTCCTGCTTCTGCACAGATTCAAGTTAGAGAGGACCCAAGGAAGATTATAGTTACAAATCCTAACCCGGGCTTGTCTGAGCCTGTGGTTTTTCAGGCCCTAAACTTTTTTGCTGATGCTGTAAAATGGGATTTTGGAGATGGGTTTAAAAAAATTGGTCCTCCTGTAATTGTCCATAGGTTTAGAAAAACAGGGGTTTTTAAGGTGAGGGTTTATGATTATGAAGGAAACTCTTCCAAAGCTTTTGAGACTACAATAACAGTTACTACAAAACCTTCCCATGCATCATCTCTTGTGATTTCAGGGTTAGAACTATTTTTTAAGAATAATAATAAAAATTATTTGATTATACCCAACGGAGCAACAAATGTTGTGGCAAAAGCAAGAATAAAATATGAAGGAACAGGTATACTTAATGCTTATTGGTTAATCGATGGGCAACCCTATCAATTGATCAACAGAGTTTTGAGTTTCGGCCAATACGTTGAATTTTATCTGGAAAAAATACCAGCTTTGGTTGTTGGTTATCATACTATTTCAATAGCTTTTTACTCTCCAAAGGCAAATTTTGAAAATATTCCAGAATTAGGCCTATTTGTTTCACCTATTTCAAGTTATGTAAAGTTAATACTTCCATACGACAAAGAGAGTTTTGCCGTGGGAGAGGATATTAAATTCAGCTGGAGAAAGTATCCGCTTGCAATGAAGTATTCTTTTATGATAGGCCCCTCACCGAGGATTTTATTAGAAGGGGAAAAAGTGAAAAGGGTATTTGTTAATAAGACGGAGTATTCTGTTAATAATAGATATAAAGAAGGAGAAAAGTACTATTGGCTTGTTGAAGCATATGATATTAATGATAATGTTATAGCCAGAAGCGAAGTAAGGGAATTTAAAATCGTAAGAAGTATTGCAACAACTCAGGAAAAAGAAAGAGAGGATATTCTCTCTATTGGTGAGAACAGATATCTTTTGCTTTCCTTTGAATTAACCTCCAACCAAATTAAAAGTAATTCCTACTATTTGGTTAGGGTTTTTGTAAACAGCAATAAGGCAAATGAGTTTGTGTTAGAGGGAAAGGATTTGAAACTAATAAGAACATCTGTAAAGATAATTAAAGGAAGGGAAAATATTGTTAAGTTAAAAGTTTATGAGATTCTCAAAAACAGATTAAAACTAATTTCTTATAAAGTATTAAAAATATAAAAGAAAAAATAGGAGAGGAAGATGAAAAAGACAATTTTATGGGGAGTATTGTTTCTTTTTGCTATTGCGAGTTTTTCTGCTATTAAATTCAGTCCTCAAACAATTTATATTGGGGAGGAAGTAACCTTTTCTATAGATAATTCTAACAATTGTAATTCATGTTCATGGGATTTCGGAGACGGAACTGCTAAAATTCTCAATGTATCTGATAAACTAAGCGTTAAACACACCTATTATAAAACTGGAAATTTTTTAATAACCTTTACTTTTGGAGGATGCCCTGGAGGAAATACTCCTCCACCATCTATGATGCTCCAGATTACAGTCTTGGACAACAGAACAATATCAATTTCACCTCAAAATCCGGTAGAGCACGAAGAAGTTACAATATCTTTAAACAATGCTCATACATCCTTGATAAAGTGGGATTTTGGAGACGGATCTCCCACACTTTCGGGTGGAATAAGTGTTAAACATACCTACAATACAACAGGAGTCTATACCATTAAAGCGCTTGAAAAAGGTTTTTTAAATGCCCCGGTTTCAAGGACAATAGCAATAACCCCAGATCCAAGAACTGTAAGCTTTACTCCAACAAATCCCAAAGAGGGAGATGAGATTACTTTTTCTGCTGAAAACTTTAAATCAAATTTATTAAAATGGGATTTCGGAGACGGAACTGTTTTAAGTGGTGGAAAAACAATAATCCATAAATATAAAAGTTCGGGGAACTATAAGATAAAAGTTTTTGATAATAATGGAAAAGATGAGTATCCGGTTTTCCTCTCCCTTAATATTTTAAAAGATATGAGAAAAATATCCTGGGACCCTAATACCCCAGTCGAGGGAGAGTTTATAAAATTCATTGCCAGAGGATTTAATTCTTCATCTATTCTCTGGGATTATGGGGATGGAAATAAAGAAAGAGGCTCATCATCTTCCTTTCATTTCTACAAAAAATCTGGTTCTTATGAAGTAAAAGCCTATGATTTTGGAGGAAAGGATAACAATCCTGTGAAAATAAAAATCTTTGTTATGAGAGATAAGAGAAGAGTGGTGTGGAAACCTCAACAGCCAGTAGAGATGGAACAAGTGAGTTTTTCTTTAATAAATTTTAACTCCAAAAGTTATATATGGAGATTTGGGGATCGGATTGAGAAAAGAACAAATGTTCCTTATGTGACTCATTCATATAGAGTGCCCGGAACTTTTACAATTCGAGTTTATGATGGAGAAAGAAAATTTGGCATTCCCCTGGTTGCGAAAATTCTTATTCAGAAAGACAGAAGAAGCCTAACCATCTCAAAGAGGACTGTTCATGTTGGAGAATTTTTAGAGGTTAAAACAACTGGTTTTAAATCAAACTCTTTATTATGGGATTTCGGAGATGGAATAAAAAAGATAGGAAAGCAAGCAGAGAATCATGTATATAAAAAAGTGGGAACATATACAATAAGCGTAAAGGATGAGGGAGGAAAAGACTTAAAAATTTTTAAAACACAGGTGCAGGTCTTACCAGATCAAAGAACAATAGAGCTTTCCTCAAATAAAATTGGTATCGGAGAAAAACTAACACTAAAGGCTGTTAACTTCTATTCTAAAAATATTTTCTGGGATTTTGGAGATGGAATAAAGAAAATTGGACAACCCTATGAATCCCACTTCTATAGAAAAAAAGGGAAATATACTATAAAAGCTATCGACTATGCTGGTAAAGATACTAAAACTTTTACAAAAAGTGTTGAAGTAATAGTAAAAAAATCTCATGCATCCTCATTGGAAATTTCAAGAGCTGAACTTTTCTTCTTAAAAACCATGAAAAATTATGCTATTGTTTCAAAAGAAGAAAAAATGTTTGGAGCAAAAGTAAAAATTAAGTTTGAGGGGACAGGAATACTTACAGCATATTGGAAGATAGATGACAAACCCTTCAAATTAATTAATACCCCTCTTAGCTTTGGACAGTATAAAGTTTTTACTTTAAAGAATATTCCTGTTCATGGATTCGGGCTTCACAAGCTTAGCTTTACCATAAAATCCCCATCAACAAAGGTAAACCTTTTGGGATATTTTTTTGTTTCTCCATCAAAGAAGAAAATCCAGATAATTCTTCCAGAGGATAATAGTATAGTAAAGAAGAAAGATGTCTCTTTAAAATGGGAAAAAGTTAAAAAAGCTTCTTATTATAGAATTACAATTGCACAAACTGTTCTTTCTCTCTTTAAAAAACCAGAAAAAAAGTCTTTAGAGAAAAAAAATAGTTATGTTGCTAATCTTAAAAAATCTAAAGAATCAGAACAACGTTACTTTTGGTTTGTAGAAGCTTTAGATAAAGATAAAAATATTATCGCCTGTAGTGACATTAACTCCTTTTTGTTAAAGTAAAGTTAAAAATTATACTTTATACCAAAGATAAAGGTACGAGGTTTTGCTGGTCCATAAATATATCCTACATCTCTGAAAGGGCCTCTATCAATATCTTTTTGAAATTCGTTAGTTATATTATACAGCTTAAGAAAAAGTTTTATTATACCTGATTCAACTTTTAGCTTTTTACTAAGAGTTGAGCTTAAGATGTAGTAAGAAGGAGTAGTTTCCAGTTTATCTTCCTGAATATACCCTTTGTAATGGGGCATTTTCATCTTTCCATTATATTCAAAACTCATTTCAACATCAACTATTTTAAGTCCATTTATTAGTAAAGTGGCAAAGCCATAATCTTCCGGTGTTTTAAAAGGAATTTTGGAATTAAAAGTTGGTTCGGGGACATCAAAATAGCTTTTCTGATGTGTCCAGCCTAAGTTTAATTCAAATAGAGAAGCTATTTTATAATTAAAATTTTTGTCAAAAAAAGAGGTATTAAAAAAGCAAAATCCAGATAAAATTTTTTTAAAATATTATGGTATAATATGAAAAAATAATTATTGGGAGGGTAAAATGAAGAAAAAGGAGACATTGAAATTTCAATCTGAAGTTAAGAGACTCCTTGATATCCTGGTTTATTCTCTCTATAAAAACAGAGAAATTTTTTTGAGGGAATTAATTTCAAATTCTGTTGATGCATTAAATAAAGTTCAGTTTGAATTACTTACCGACAAAGAGATAGAAGATAGAGAACAAGAGCTTAGAATTGACATAAAAACAGACAAAGAGAAAAATATGCTTATTGTTGAAGATACGGGAATCGGAATGACAAGAAAAGAACTTATAGATAATCTTGGGACAATAGCTCACTCAGGAACACTGGATTTTTTAAAAAAAGCTCAGAGGAAAAAGAAAGGAGAAGATCTGGACCTTATTGGTAAATTCGGTGTTGGTTTTTATTCTGTTTTTATGGTAGCAAAAGAGGTAAGGATTTTAACAAAATCTTTTAGAAAAGGAAGTTCTGCCTATCTCTGGATTTCGCAGGGAGGAGAAGAATATACAATAGAAAAGAGCGAGAAGGCCAAGAGGGGAACAAGAATTGAAATAATTTTGAAAGAGGATGCAAAGGAGTTTTTGGAAGAATATAGAATAGAAAACATCATTAACAAACATTCAAAGTTTGTTCCTTTCCCAATATATATAAACGGTAAAGAGCTCAAAAGAAAACCTCCTATATGGACACAACCTAAAAATCAGTTGAAAGAAAAGGATTATTTGGAATTTTACAAATATCTGACTAATTATGAAGAAAAACCGCTTACTTATCTTCATATATCAGCAGATGCTCCCTATCAATTTTATGCATTGATATATGTGCCAGATATTTCCCTTGATTTTATGGAATTGTTTACAAAAGAGCCGGGAGTGGACCTTTATTCAAAGAAAGTTCTAATCCAGAAACATTCTAAGGACATAATGCCTGAATATCTGAACTTTTTAAAAGGTGTTGTGGACTCTGAGGACCTTCCTCTAAATATTTCAAGGGAAAGTATTCAGGATGATCTTATCGTTCAAAAGATTAAAAAACACATTGTTAAAAAAATTCTTGAGCATCTTAAAAATATAAAGGAAAAAGATTTTGAGTTGTATGTGAAAATATGGAAAAAATTCGGAAGAAAGTTTAAAGAAGGAATAATCTCTGATTTTGACAATAGAGATCTACTGTCCGAACTATTGCTTTTTGAATCATTGAAAAGCGGAGAGGGAAAATATATAGATCTTAATAAATATAAGGAATCATTTGACAAAGAACAGTCGGAAATTTACTATATTTCAGGAGAATCCTATAAAAGCATTGAGAAAAACCCATCTCTTGAAATTTTTAAAGAAAAGGGAATTGATGTGCTTTTTTTAACGGATCCTATTGATGAGTTTGTTCTTGAACATTTGAAGGTTTTCAAGTCCTATCCTTTTAAAACCGTTGAAAGCTCTGATATAAAAATAGGAGAAGAAAAAAGGGAGGAAGATAAGGGATTAAAGGATTTTATTGATTTTCTAAAAAAACTTTACGGCGATAGAGTGGCTGATGTAAGGGTATCAAGAAGGCTCACAAAAAGCGCATGTACACTTGTAAATCCTGAAAATTCTCCTTCGGTTCAAATGGAAAGAATAATGAAAATCATGAACAAGGATTATGAAATGTCGAAGAAGATTTTTGAGATAAATCCTAATAATATCCTTATTAAAAAGATGATATCTCTTTATAAAAAGGATAAAGATTCGGACAAATTAAAAAATATTGCACTGCACCTCCTTGAAAATCAAATGATAAGAGAAGGATTAATTTCAGACCTTAACAATTATCTTGAAAGAAGTGAGAAAATTATGCTTGAAACACTGTAGGCAGAATCAATCAACATAACCCAGAGATTTTAGATTTTTTTTGATCTTCTCCAAGTTTTTCCTTCTCTGAGAAGCCGCTTTTTTATAATAAAAATTAAGAATTCTTTTCAACTCCTTGTAAATTTTTCTGTTTTTGAAAACAAGATTATCTTTCTCCTCTGGATCTTTAGCAAGATCGTATAATTCATACTTAGGAAGAGTTGGCGGATTCTCAAATTTTCTTCTGTCAATTTTAATGTTATAGATAAGTTTAAAGTTATCTTTTAAAATACCCATTTTAAAAGGAAAAGATAAAAGGGAATATTCGGGAGATGTGGAAAAAATAAGAAAATCCTTTTCTTTTGATTTCCACTGTCCATAAGGTTTATATCCAAGGATGTGAGAGATAAGAAGAGGAATTCTTTTAAGGGATATCAAACGATTGTTTCTTCCCTTTTTAATCTTTTCAGCTTTTATTATCAGAGGAACTCTAACTTCCTCGTCATAGAGAGAATATCCATGCTCCCAGCTACCATGTTCAAAGAATTGCTCTCCGTGATCTCCAAAAATTAGTATGGAGGTTTTTGAGTATATTTGTTTTTGCTTGAGGAATTTTATAAGAGGCTTTAAAAAATCCTGATCAATGGCAAGAATCTCCTCTTCATATAAAATTTCAGCCTTCTTCCTAATCCTCTCAGGAAGAGGAGAAAAGGTTCCTCTCACCCCTTTTGTCAAAGAAAACATATCTACAACTCCTTTCTCTCCAAGTACAGAATACTTTATAGGAGGCATGTAAGGTGAGTGTGCCTGATAGGTATGTAAAAAAATGAAAAGGTCTTTTCCTTTATTCACAGTGATAAAGGTTTTAGCTCTATTGAAAAGAATCTTTGCTGCATCTCTGTTAAAGAGATTAAAATTATCGTCAAGATAGCTTGTAAAACCCCTTGCAAAGCCGAGGCCAGAAGAAACAAGATTTCCACCTGTAAGAGCAAAAGTATAAAAACCCTTTTTTTGTAAAAATTCAGCTATTGATAATTTTCTTTCATCCCAGCTATAAGTCGAGAAGAAAACAGATCTGTGGGCTTCTGTTGTCCATGGATATGTTGTATATGCTCTGGTATAATAAAGACAATCGGATGTTCCCCATTTTTTTAAAAAGGGAGAAGCTTTAGAATTCGGATTATAGAGGGAAAGACTTTTGGCTCTTACGGTATCAAGTGAAATTAGTATAAAAACCCTTTTTTTTATTGAAGGTTTATACAAGTAGGGTGAGCCCCAAAAACAGATATCTCCCAAGGAATTATCTCCCTTGGATGTTTTAAAGATAAGACCATCGCAGTTCTCAGGAATTTTTATGTTAAAAAAATTAACACTGTTTACAATCTTTTTTTCAAAAATCTTTTTTATTGTTTTCCCTTTAAGAATTGATATTGAAAAATAGTTCCCATCTCCAATATTGTTAAAAAAATCTGTTTTTGTAAGAGAGTTTACAGAACCCGCATAAAAGCTTAAATTCATGCCAGCTTTAATTCTTTTTCTTATTAGTATTTTAGAATCCGGAGCCACATATTTTATTTGATAAGCTGTTTTATCTACTTTTAGGTAAGAATATTTTTGGAGAAATTCATGATTTTTTACCCAATCTTTTTCCGAGATAATATCCTGAATTATAATTTTCGATTTTTCAGGAAAATTGAGATAGTTTGTTATTACCTCTTCCACCTTAAAAAAGTCTGGTTTAATTTCAGTAAGAATTCTAAGAAATGTTTTCCTTTTAAATTTTAGTTCTCTGCCTGAGAAAAAAGTCTTGGGTTTGAAATTCAAAGAATTGAAAATAAAAGCTTTTCCATCTACCAAATTTATAGCTATTTCTTTTTCTTCAGGGTAATAAAATAAAAATTTACCATTTAAATTGTATTTTTCCCCATTTATAGTTAATATTGCCTTTTCCCCTCTTATAAAGAGAGCTCCCTTGATTCTTCCTCTAAAAGGAAGAAAGATATTATTAATACTGTTTTTTTCTGAATAAACATTCGTATTTTCTGGCTCCCATAGGTAAAAAGAGGTAGTTGACTTTGTCTTATTTTTCAGAGATACAAAGAGGATAATAAAGAGAATAAGAACCAATAGAACAAAGTAATATTTTTTCTTCATTATTAATTATATCATAATAAACGTTATCCTTAATTTTGAATATTAAAAGATACAGAAAAATTTTTAAGAAAAATGAAATCTTTTTCAATCTTTCCATAAATATAATAATTGGAAAATTTTCCTGTTATAGGATCTATTGCAAACCAGCCATAAGAAGGAAAGAAAACTTCAATCCAGCTGTGTTTTTGCAGAAGATTTTTCTTTTTATAGAAATAAAATCCAGTGATCTTTTTTACTCTAACACCACCTTTTTTGAGAAGATAATAGGAAAGATTTGTAAATCCTGTGCAATAACCAGAACCTCTTCTTAGAACAGAAACAATATCCTGAGGTTGATTTTTTTTACTGTATTTTACATTTGTTTTAAGAAAAAGAAGAACATTTTTAACATAATCTGTATAAGATTCAGAGGAATTATATATTTTTAAAACAATATCATTTAACTCTCTTTTCTCACCTTTTTTGAGAGACAAAAATCCTCTGGATACATAGGGAAGTTTTTTATAAAAAAAATTTATATTTATCCTAACTACCTTTTGGTTTTCTGAAATTTGAACATCCTGAGAAAAATTCTCTATTTGATAATTGTAAAAACTTACTTTATCAGTTAAAGGGATTAAAAAACTTATTTGCTGAAAAATAAGGAATAGGATAAAGGACATTTTCATCTATTTATTATTAAATTTTTTATTAATTGAATCTAATATCCCGTTTATAAATTTATGGGAAGTTTCAGTCCCATAGGTTTTGGCAATTTCTACAGCTTCATCAATCACAACAGGAACAGGAGTATCCTTTTTGTAAAGAAGCTCAAAAACTGCGATTCTTAATATATTTTTATCAACCTTAAACATTCTCTGAAGCTTCCAATTTTTGGATACTTTTTCTATCTTTTTATCTATATCATTAAGATTATCCACAACTCCTTTCACAAGAGTTTTTGCATATTCTCTTACCTTTCTATCCTTTGTGGTAGAAAAATTTTCCCAGAAGCAATGTATTATTTCATCAATATCATCACCTGTTGAATCATACTCAAATAGAATTTTAAGAGCCTCTTCTCGGGCCTTTCTCCTTCTTCCCATTTATACTCTTTATTCCACCTCTTTATAAAGATTTATCATTTCAATAAGAGCCATCGCAGATTCAAATCCTTTATTCCCCATTTTAGTTCCCGCTCTATCTGTTGCCTGATCTATTGTATCCGCAGTGATAATTCCATAGGTTACAGGGATTGGGGAATTGATTCCGACACTGGCAATCCCTTTAGTGGTTTCAGCCGCAATATAATCAAAATGAGGAGTTTCTCCTCTGATAATAACGCCAAGAGTGAGAATACCGTCGATTTCCATACTCTCTGCCTTATCAGTAAGCTTTTTTAAAAGCAAGGGAATCTCAAAAGAACCGGGAACTTTGTATACAATAACATTATCTTCACTACCTCCAGTTCTCTTAATAGCATCAAGAGCTCCTTCCAAAAGTCTTTCGGAGAAAAAGCTATTAAATCTTGAAATAATAATTGCTATTTTCAGCCCTTTTGAGCTGAGTTTGCCTTCTCTTACCTTCATTATCCCTCCATTACTTTTTTGAGCTTTGACAATGCCCAGTCTATTTCCTCCTTTGTTATGACAAGAGGAGGAGCAAATCTTATTACCATTTCATGTGTTTCTTTACAGAGTAAACCCTCTTCCATTAATTTTTCCGCATAAGGTCTTGCAGGTTCTTCAAGCTCCATTCCGATTAAAAGACCTCTTCCTCTTATTTCCTTTATTTTAGGATTGTTTATCTTTCTCAATTCTTCCATAAAATAGTTCCCCATTTCATTTGCTTTCTCAGGAAGTTTTTCATTTTCAAGAACTTCAAGAGCAGCTATTCCTACAGCTGCTCCCAATGGATTCCCACCAAATGTGGAGCCATGGTCACCAGGATTAAAAACACCCAAAACTTCCTTTGAGGAAACTACTGCCGAAACAGGCATAATACCACCACCAAGGGCTTTTCCTAAAATTACCATATCAGGTTTAATTCCTTCCCATTCGTAGGCAAATTTTTTCCCTGTCCTTCCGAGCCCGGTTTGTATTTCATCTAAAACAAAAAGAACATTATTTTTATCCGCAATTTCTCTTAATCTTTTAAGGTAGCCTTCTTCAGGAATTATTATACCCCCTTCTCCCTGAATGGGTTCAACCATTATAGCAACAGTGTTGTCTGTAATTGCTTTTTCGACTTCATCAGCATCTCCATATTTTACAATCTTAAAACCGGGTGTGAAAGGTCCAAAACCATCCTTGTATTGCTCTTCCGTTGAAAAACTGATTATTGTTACCGTTCTTCCATGAAAATTATTCTCTGCAACAATAATCTCAGCTTTGTCTTTTTCCACGCCTTTTTTGTAATATCCCCATTTTCTTACAGCTTTAATGGCAGTTTCAACTGCTTCCGCCCCTGTGTTCATGGGAAGAGCCATTTCAAAACCTGAAAATTCACAGACTTTTTTTAGAAATAATGGGAGTTTGTCATTATGAAATGCTCTTGATGTCAAAGTTACTCTATCAAGCTGTTTTTTTGCAACATCAACAATATAGGGATGTCTGTGTCCCTGATTTAAAGCCGAGTAAGAAGATAACATATCCATATATTTGTTTCCTTCAACATCCCATACCCATACACCTTCAGCTTTTGAAATTACTATTGGTAGCGGGTGATAATTATGTGCTCCATATTCATCATTAATCCTAATTAATTCCTTTGAATTCATGATTCCTCCTTAATTTATAAAGTTAATCAATTTTAATTTTTTAAAATATTTTTGTCAACCCAACCCTCTGCGTCAAAAATAATCTTACCGAAAGGGATAAGATTAATCAGAAAAAGAGAACATAAAAATTAATCCTCCATAGCAAATATACCAAAAGCATGAGGACCTGCATGAACACAGAGAGTTGCAGTAGCTTTTTCCACATAGATTTTTTTAAACTTAATATTTGATTTTTCAATTAGAGTTTTTAAAATCTTTCCAGATTCCTGGTTTATCCCATAATTTATTTCAATAATATAATCTTTATCAAAATTTATCTCTTTTAAAAATCTCTTAAAGACTTTAAATTCAGGCTTTTTCTTCCCAAAAATGAAAAATTTCTTTTCTAATTTTCCCTTCCTATTCACATAGAGAATCGGGTGAAGTCTAAAAAATTTTGTTAAAATTCCTGCAAACTTAGGAGCTCTCCCCCCTTTCACAAGAAAATCCAAATTTCTTAAATAGATAAAGGAGATAATTTTATCCCTTTTAGAGGATAAGATTTCTACTATCTCTTCTATGTCCTTACCCTCTCTTATTAATTCTAAAGCTTTATAAACAAAGAGAGCTGCGCCTCCAGAAAGACTTTTTGTATCAAAAACCTTTATAAGCTTTTCCCCATCTTTAACAAGGGCCTTTGCCATCTCAGCGGTTTTATATGTTCCACTATGGCCTGAAGTTAATATTATAACAAGAACTTTTTTAGCTTTTTTTAAGGCATTCTCATAAGCTAATTTAAAATCACCAATCGCAGGTTGGGAAGTTTTCAAGTCAAGATTTTTATTTTTATAAATTTTTTCAATAATCTCATCTTTCTGTATATCAATATAATCTTTGTAGAACTTTCCTTCAATTGCTATCTGAACAGGGACCCTCTCTATCTCTTCTTCAAGCAAGAGAGATTCCGGAATATCAACTGTCGAATCTATTACAATCCCAACTTCTTTTTTCTTAAACTCTTTCATCTGCTTTTTTAAATCATCTATCTTTTTCGATAAAATCTTATTTACATAGGGCATTATTGCACTTTCCACTTTATCAGGTTCATTTGTGTGAATATGTATATTTAAGAAAGCTTTACCACCGGATATAACAATTGAATCACCGTAATCCTTAATCAAATTTTTAAAAAACTCTTTATCTTTTTCCTTTGGTTCAACCGTCCATTGACAGCAGTATGAGAATTTATACTCTTTGTCAACCTTTGATTTAACCATATTTATGTATTTTTTTGAAATATCTACAAATTTATCCTTGCCTTTTTTCAATGAATTTGCCATCCCCTTTAAAAAAAGGAAAAATCCCAAACCTCCCGAATCAACAACATTTGCCTTTTTTAAGGATGGGAGCATCTCTCTGGTTCTTTCCACTACTTCTTTGGCTTTATTAACAACATTCTCAAAAATAGAGCCAAAGTGTTCACTTTTCTCAGACTCTTTTTTAAATGCTTCTGCAGTCTCTCTGATTACAGTAAGAATAGTTCCCTCTTTCGGATCACTCATGGATTGATAAAGCTCTTTGATTGCCTTATCCATTGCCTGAGCAAATTCCTTAGGAGATAAACTCTCTTTACCCTTTATTGCTTTGGCAAAGCTAAAAAAGAATTGAGAAAAAATAACACCTGAATTTCCTTTTGCTGATATAAGGAGATGTGAAGAAATCTCAGCTGTAAAACTATCAAGAGAATTTTCTTTTATAGTATCAATAAGAGTTAAAACTGGTAAAAATGTATTTACTAAATTATCCCCTGTATCCCCGTCTGGAACAGGATAAACATTAATATCATTTAAAATTTGTTTATCAGAAATAAGATGCTCTATTCCATTCCTGAGAATTTCTTTAAACTCTTTTGTCCCTATCTGTTTCATTATTTATATATTCTTGTTCCCTCTTCTCCTTTGAGGGCTTTTAAAATATTCTCTGAATTTGTAATAATAGCTTCATTGGATGTTGCTTCAACAAAATCTATAGAGGCTTCTATCTTGGGTCCCATGGAACCTGCAGGAAATTGTCCTTCACTTAAAAATCTTTTCGCCTCTTTTACACTCATTTTATATACAACTTCTTCATTTTCCTTCCCAAAATTTATAAGAACATGGGGAACTCCTGTGAGAAGAAAAAAATGAGAGGCGCCCACTTCCTTTGCAATTAATGAAGCCGTTCTATCTTTATCAATCACAGCATCAACAAGTTCAAATGTATTATCTTTATTTCTTACCACTGGAATGCCTCCACCTCCTCCGGCTATGATAACATCGGCTTTTTTAAAAGCATCGGGAATTATGTGAGAAGAAAAGACTTTCACAGGCTTTGGAGAAGGCACCACTCTTCTATATCCTCTTCCTGAATCCTCTTTCATTATCCAATCTGGAAATTTTTCCTTTATTTCTTCTAATTCATCTTTAGAATAAAAAGGGCCTACCGGTTTTGAGGGATTATCAAAACCAGGGTCATCTTTCAGAACTTCTACCTGACTTACAATTGTCAAAACTTCAAATTCAGGATTTTTTTTGTTTATTGTATTGATAATAGCCAATTCAAGCATTGTCCCAATTTCTGCCTGAGTTAAAGCATCACATAAAGCTAAATTAAGAGGATGTATATTTTCCTTTAACCCTGCAAGTTGTCTTAAATATGCCATTCCAACCTGAGGTCCATTTCCATGCACTACTACAACCTTAAACCCTTCATTATAGAGGATTTCTATAAGCTTAGCCGCTTGATAGGCTCTTTTTAACTGTTCCTTAGAAGGTGTGTTTCCATCTGAAAGAGCATTCCCCCCTATTGCTACAACTGCTATATTTAGCATCTGATTTCAACCTTTATAAACTTTTTGACATGGAGTTTAAAAATTCTTTATTATTCTTTGTTTTTCTTATTTTCTCAACCAACAATTCCATTGCTTCAACTTCATTAAGCTGAGATAAAACTTTTCTTAAAATCCAAATTCTATTCAAATCCTCTTTTGGAATTAATAGTTCCTCTTTTCTTGTCCCCGATTTAAAAATATCTATCGCAGGAAAAACTCTTTTGTCAACAAGCCTTCTGTCAAGATTAATCTCCATATTACCGGTACCTTTAAATTCTTCAAAAATAACCTCATCCATTCTGCTTCCTGTATCAATAAGAGCTGTTGCTATAATTGTAAGGCTTCCTCCATTCTCTATCTTCCTTGCAGCACCAAAAAATTTCTTTGGCTTATGCAAAGCATTGGCATCAAGACCTCCGGACATTACCCTTTTGGAAGTTGGCAAAACTGAATTGTGGGCTCTTGCAAGTCTTGTTATACTGTCGAGCAAAATTACAACATCCTTTTTATGTTCAACAAGTCTTTTTGCCTTTTCTATTACCATTTCAGCTACTTTAACATGTCTTGAGGGATGCTCATCAAAGGTTGAAGAAATTACCTCTCCTTTAACATTTCTCTCCATATCCGTTACTTCTTCAGGTCTTTCATCTATTAAAAGAACAATAATCATCATTTCCGGATGGTTTAATTCTATTGATTTTGCTATTGTTTGCAAAAGCATAGTTTTTCCTGTCCTTGGTGCTGCAACAATTAAACCTCTTTGTCCTTTACCTATGGGGGTTAGAAGATCCATTACTCTTGCTGAAATATTATGTCTATCCGTTTCAAGCTGAATTTTTTCGTATGGATAAAGAGGAGTCAACTGTTCGAATTTAACTCCCTCTCTCATTTTAACAGCTTCAGAAACGGGTAAAAAGTTTATTGCATCAAGTTTAATAAGAGCAAGGTATTTTTCCCCTTCACGAGGAGGTCTTACCCATCCTGAGACAGTATCTCCCATTCTTAAGTCAAATTTTCTTATTTGGGAGGGAGAAACATAAATATCATCCGAGCTTGGTAGATAAGAATACTCTGGAAATCTTAAAAAACCATAACCTTCCTGAAGAATTTCCAGAACTCCCTCAGCAAAAAGATAACCATGAGCTTTTGCCTGCGCTTCCAAAATTTTAAATGCAAGTTCCTGTTTCTTTAACAATGAAATTCCGGTGATTTTCATCTCTTTTGCAATTTTTTGTAACTGAGCTAAAGATTTTTTTTCAAGGTCAGCTAAAGTTAACAAATTTTTTTCATCAATTTCTTCTTTAATACTCTTTGTTGCCATTTTTCTACTCCTGTAAAGAATTTTCTATAGTGTTCCAGAGCTCTTTCTTTCCTCTTCCATCTTTAGAAGAAAATGGAAGAACAGGAATTTCAAGCTCTTTTTCAATCTTTTCTACTTTTTCCTTTATCATATTCTTTTTTAATTTGTCTATTTTGTTTGCTATGATTAGTGTAGGGAGATTAAAATATGCTGCTGTAGAAAGCATTCTTACATCATAATCTGTGATCCCTACTCTGGAGTCAATAATAAGAGATAATAGAATAACATATTTTTCAAAATAAAAAAACTTTTTGAGTAAATTATTCCATTTTTCTTTTTCCTTCTTTGAAACCTTTGCAAAACCGTATCCCGGAAGATCCACAAAATAGAATCTATCATTAATCAGATAATAATTTATAGACCTTGTTTTTCCGGGTGTAGAACTTGTTTTAGCAAGTTTTTTTCTATTTAACATTGTATTTATCAAGGTTGATTTTCCTACATTGGATCTTCCCGCAAACACTATTTTTCTCCTTTTATCAAATAAAAGATCCTTTTCCTCAAACACTGTCTTTATAAGCTCAACCTTTTTTATTTTGATCACTAATTTTCTCTTTTAGCAAAAGAAGAGGGGATTTGTTTATTAAAGATATATTTATCTATATTTTCTATTAAACTCAAAGATAATACTTCGTCCATTGTTTTTACAGGATAAATTCTAATGCTTTCTTTAACTTCAGGAGGAATCTCTGAGAGATCTCCCTTATTTTCAAATGGAATAATAACACCTTCTATCTTTTCCCTGTGAGCTGCGATAAGTTTTTCTTTTAATCCTCCGATAGGAAGGACTTTTCCTCTTAAGGTTACTTCTCCTGTCATAGCTATAGTACTTTTCACGGGAATATTTAGGATTAATGAAATTAAAGCAGTGGCTATAGTTATTCCTGCAGACGGACCCTCTTTGGGAACAGCTCCTTCAGGAACATGTAAATGATAATCATACTCTTTGAATGTCGAAAAATCAAAATTTAATTTTAAAAGTTTATTCTTTACATAGGAAAAAGCTGTTTGTGCTGACTCCTTCATCACCTCTCCCAATCTACCTGTAAGCACAAGCTCTCCTTTGCCGGGTACCAATCTAACCTCAAAGGTTAATAAATCCCCTCCACTCTCAGTCCACGCAAGACCTATTACTACACCTATCTCATCCCTTTCTTCTTTTTTAGTAAGATGAAATTTCTTTGGGCCTAAAAATTCTTCTATGTTTTCTGCCGTTATTTTGACAAAAGTATCCTTTCCTTCTTCAACAACTTTCAAAGCAACTTTACGGAGAATATTTGCAATCTCCCTCTGAAGGTTTCTTACTCCACTCTCTCTCGTATAGCTCCTTATTATTTCAAATATTGCATCATCACTTATATCTATATTTTTATTCTTTATTCCATTTTGAATTAGCTCTTTTTTAATAAGATACTGTTTTGCAATATTTAGCTTTTCAAGTTCCGTATAACCAGGTATCTCTATTACTTCCATCCTGTCCAGAAGAGCAGAAGGAATGGGTTGAAGATGGTTTGCAGTTGTTATAAAGAATACATCTGTTAGATCAAATTCAATATCAAGATATCTATCCACAAACTCTTTGTTTTGTTCTGGATCAAGAACCTCAAGCAAAGCCGCTGCTGGATCTCCTCTAAAATCAGAACTCATTTTATCAACTTCATCAAGCAAAAATACAGGGTTTTTTACCCCTGATCTTTTGATTTGTTGAGCTATTTGTCCCGGATAGGCTCCTATATATGTTCTTCTGTGTCCTTTTATCTCAGCCTCATCCCTTATACCACCAAGGGATAGTCTGATAAACTTTCTACCCATTGCCCTTGCTATGGATTTTCCCAAAGAGCTTTTTCCCACTCCGGGAGGACCTACAAAACAGAGTATGGGAGATTTACTTTTAGGGGTTAATTTTTTTACTGCAAGAAATTCTAAGATTCTCTTTTTAACCTTTTCAAGACCATAATGATCTTCCTCTAAAATTTTTCTTGCCCTTTTTATATCCTTTTTTTCTCTTGATTTTTTATTCCATGGCATTGATAAAAGCCAATCAATGTAATTTCTCGAGACTGTTGCTTCAGCTGACATCGGAGGCATAAGTTCCAATTTATCAAGCTCTTTTAAAGCTCTATCCCTGACCTTTTCCGGCATGTCTGTCGAATAGATTCTTTGCCTTATTTCCTCTATTTCATTCAAATCCTTTTCTTCTTCCTCATCAAACTCCCTTTTAGGAGGGGGGGGAGGAAAACCTCTTACCTTTTTATATCTTGAGGCTTTTGTTGAAGACTTTCTTGCCCTTAGCTCATTTCTTAATAGATATATAAGCCTTATAACTCTCTCCACAGGATTCATGGTTTCCAGTAAATTCTGTTTTTCATAAATAGGGACAGGAATCTGAGAAGAAATAATATCTATAATTTTAATCGGATCTCCAGAAGAAACAGCCGGAATCACTGAATCTATTGTTTTTGAATTAGCTGTTGTGGAAATAAAGTCCTTAAAAAGTTTTATGAGTATATTATAATTTGTGTCAAACTCTTCTGATTTATATGAAACATCGGGAAAACTTTTAATAACAACTTCGTAAAAAGGGTAAAATCTCAGATATTCAAGAATCCTTGCTTTTCTAATTCCCTCCACTACAACCTTTATATTTCCTCCGCTTGCCTCAACTGTTTGGACAATTCTTGCTTCAACGCCAACTGTAAAGATATCCTTTGGTTTAGGAACATCAATTGCTGGATTAATCTGAGTCGCAAGAAATATCGTTTTATCCTTATGCAGAGCATAATCCAGAGCTGCAATAGATGTATTCCTTCCTATTAAAAAGGCAGAAAAAGTGGAAGGAAATACTATCATTTCCCTCAAAGGTATTAAACTTTTTGTGTTTTCCCTCTCTTTTTTCATAAACCTGCTGCCTTCTTTATTTTTTTCAATATTTTTTCTTTTCCCTTAATAGTATCCTCCGTTATTACAATTTTGTCAATACCTCTGTATTCCGGAAGATGATACATCAAATCAGTCATGAACTCTTCCATAATACTTCTCAAACCTCTCGCCCCAACTTTCCTTTTTATTGCCTCTTTTGCTATATATTTTAAAGCATCATCAGTAAAATCCAGGGATACACCTTCAATTTCCAATAGCTTTTTATACTGTTTTGTTAGAGCATTCTTAGGTTCAGTTAAAATCTTTACAAGATCTTCCTCTGTAAGCTCAGATAGTGTAGCAATAATTGGAACTCTCCCTATGAATTCAGGAATTAATCCATATTTTACCAGATCTTCTGGAAATAAATTTTTATACAGATAGTTTATATCATCTTTGTTAACTCCACTTTTCTTTTGAGTTGCAAAACCCACGGTAGCACTGCCGATTCTTGATGCTATTATCTTTTCAAGGCCAACAAAAGCCCCTCCTAAAATAAAAAGTATATTTGTAGTATTCACTTTCAGGAAAGCCTGATGGGGGTGTTTTCTTCCTCCCATTGGAGGTACATTTGCCACAGTACCTTCAAGTATTTTCAAAAGAGCCTGTTGAACACCTTCTCCAGAAACATCTCTTGTTATAGAAGGGTTTTCACTCTTCCTGCTTATTTTATCTATTTCATCTATATATATTATTCCTTTCTCAGCCTTGTTTATATCTCCGCCCGCATTTTCCACAAGAGTGAGAAGTATATTTTCCACATCTTCTCCCACATAACCAGCCTCTGTTAATGTGGTTGCATCCGCTATAGCAAAGGGAACATGGAGTATCTTAGCAAGAGTTTGGGCTATAAGAGTCTTCCCCGAACCCGTAGGCCCTATTAAGAGAATATTGCTCTTTTCAAGCTCCACATTATCATTTTGATTTCCAGAATAAAAGATTCTCTTATAATGATTGTAAACAGCCACAGAAATTTTTTTCTTGGCTTCTTCCTGCCCTATTACATAATCATCCAACCTTTTTTTTATTTCCTTTGGTGTTGGAAGCTTAAAGTTTTCTTTAATAGAATGCTCCTCCCTTTTAGGAATAGTGGATGAAACAAGGCTATAGGCTGTTTCTATACATTCATTGCAAATATAGACACCTCCTAGACCCCTGATGAGCTGCGAAACTTCTGAGCTGCTCTTTCCGCAAAAGGAACAGGTTGGTTCATTACTTTTTCTTCTCATCTCTAATCTCCATTACCTTATCTACAATTCCATACTTTACAGCCATAT
>JALXDT010000110.1 GCA_027070475.1 Candidatus Aminicenantota bacterium
CGACAAAGATACAAAATTTGAAAGCTACTCACAACCAGTTATCATTTATTTTAAAAAAATTTTGAGTTATGTCCGACAGAAAAACCAAATATATGAAATACACAGAAAGCAATAAAAGAATAGCCACTGTTTTTTTCTTCATAGGTCAAAATAGTATGAAAATTCAGCTGGATTCGGGTAAAGGCTAAGTTTCCTGAATTCTTCTTCCTGTTCTTTTAAAAATTTTTCCAAAAGTGCTTTTTCGAAAACATTATCTCTCACCAAATAAAAAGCATCTCTTTTTAGATTCGATAGAACTTTAAAGGGGTCTGATTCAATCTCTTTAAACTTTTTTCTGTTATTTTTATCTGCTGGGCCATAACCTTTCTTCACAGGATCAATCTTATTTAAAATTCCGTCAATCCCTGCCATGAGCATAGCGGATAGAGCAAGATAAGGATTTGCCGTTGCATCTGGAGTTCTAAATTCTATTCTTGTCTCCTGAGGATTGTTTACATATCCGGGAATCCTTATGGCAGAGTTTCTGTTTCCAACACCAAAATTAATTCCCGTTGGTGCTTCAAAGCCGGGCACAAGCCTTTTATAAGAGTTTGTTGAGGGATTGGTAATAGCTATTAGTGAATTAATATGAGATAAAATTCCTCCTATGTAAAAATAAGCCGTTTCATTAAGGTTTCCATATCTCCCCTTCCCATAAAAAGCATTCTTATTGTTTTTCATCAAAAACTGATGCACATGCCAGCCATTACCCGCCTGTCCTTTTAAAGGTTTTGGCATAAAAGTCACACTCAGTTCATTTTTTGCCGCAAGATTTTTTATTATATATTTTATTAATATGGCATCATCAGCTGCTTTTAATAATGTCTCAAACTTTGTTTCTATTTCCTGCTGCCCCCATATGCCGACTTCATGGTGGTGATATTTAACAGTAATCTCCAGACTTTCCATTAAAGAAACAGCATCATCTCTGAACCAATAATATAAATCTTGAGGAGGTGCTATGTGGTATGATTTAAACTCAGATTCTTCCAGTGAATCTATTTCTATATATGAATTCCCATCTTCTATGCTAAATTCCGCCCTTTCAAAGATAAAAAATTCATATTCAGGCCCCCAGAGAGAATTATCAGCTATTTTATATTTTTTCAAAATCTTTTCCGCCTTTTCGGCTATATATCTCGGATCTCCCTCATATCTTGTTCTCTTTTTGTCAGCATAATGAACAGTTGTAAAAAAATTAAGAGTCTTGGTTTCCCTGAAAGGATCAACAAAATATTTGTTTAAATCAGGTATAAGCACCATATCACTACTCTCGGTAGGGGCAAATCCATATGAAGATGCATCAAATCCAACTCCGTTTACCACTAAATCTTTATCAAACATTTTTTGGGGAAGAGTTAATAGATGTATCCTCCCTTTTATATCAACTGATAAAAGAGCTATGCTTTCTATTCCTTCTTTTTTAATGAATGATTTAATCTCCTCAATTTTACTCATATTCCATTACCTCCTCTTCCGAATTTAAAACCCTCAGCGCTCCTTCATTTAAAGCTTGAAGCTCATCCTCACCCGGATAAATCTTAATATTTTCGGAAATAAAGGATGTTCTATCCTTTAATAAATCCGTAAAGTATTTATCATAAGCCATTCCACCTGTAAAAATTATTGCATCCACCTTCCCTTTTAAAACAGTTGCCATTGCTCCTATCTCTTTTGCAATTTGATATGCCATTGCATCAACAACCTCTTTTGCTTCACTGTTCCCTGAATTGACCATATCCATAACCTTTGAAAAATCCTTTGTCCCGAGATATGAATAAATTCCCCCTTTTTTAAATAGCATTGTAATAACATCCTTTAAATCATACTTCCCGCTGAAACAGAGTTTTGCAAGTTTTACACAGGGTACTGTTCCTGCTCTTTCAGGAGAAAAA
>JALXDT010000111.1 GCA_027070475.1 Candidatus Aminicenantota bacterium
GGTGTATCCTTTTTATCTTTATATATATTAAAGCCTTCAAAGTCATCGGTTGTTTCCCACTTAATGATTACCTTTCCCTTCTCCATGGTCTTTTCTATAATTTTAGGCGGAGATTTTGTTTTTAGAATAAAAAATTTGTTTTCATCACTTTTTGATTGAAGCTTTTTATTAAAGGAGTAAACTCTTATCAAAATCTCTCCTTCTTTAACAGGTTTTTTAAATTCAGCGGTATATTTACTTTCCACTAACTTTACATTTTCTTTTTCAAAAAAAATCTCCTCTTTAAAAGATTTCTTTTCCTCTCCTTTATTAAGCTTGTATCCTGAGATTTTTATTTTTGTCAGAGAAACCAAAGGCTCTCCATTTTTATATTTTTCAGGATACGCTATTTCAACCCTTATTATGTCTCCTCTTTGTTCTATCTTTACATCTTTAGGTTCAGGGGGGATGGGAAGAGGTTTTATTATAAGAGGCCCTCTTTCCCCACAAAAGGAGAAAAAAAGAGCAAAAATAATAGTAAAGAAGAGTTTTTTCCCTATCACAATATGTATTTTGAAAGATCCTGATCTTCCACTATATTGTTCAACCTTTCGTCAATGTACTTTTTATCTATCACGATTTTTCTTCCTTTAAGCTCAGGTGCATTGAAAGAAATCTCCTCCATTACCTTTTCTATGATTGTATGGAGTCTTCTTGCTCCTATGTTTTCTGTTGCCTGATTTACCTTTTCAGCAAGTTTGGCAATCTCATGTATGGCTTCATCCTTAAATTCAACTTCTACCTCCTCTGTTTTCATTAATGCTATATACTGTTTTGTCAGGGCATTTTTTGGTTCTGTGAGTATTCTTACAAACTCCTCTTCTCCGAGAGGATGAAGTTCCACTCTGATTGGGAATCTTCCCTGAAGCTCGGGGATGAGGTCAGAAGGCTTTGATACATGAAATGCACCAGCTCCGATGAAAAGTATATGGTCAGTTTTGACTATTCCATATTTTGTATAGACAGATGTTCCCTCTATTAAAGGTAAAAGGTCTCTCTGGACACCCTCTCTGCTTACATCGGGGCCTCTTCCTCCCTCTCTACCTGCTATTTTATCTATTTCATCCAAAAAGATAATCCCTGTTTGCTCCACAAGTTCAAGGGCAATTTTTATAACCTCATCCATATCTATCATACTTTTTTCCTCTTCCTCAAGTAGATATTTTTTAGCTTCAGAAATGGTCATGGTTTTCTTTTTTGTCTTTTTGGGAAACATATCGGGAAATATACCCTGTATGGAAATTCCAATTTCTTCAAGGCCTGCATTTGAAAATATTTCCAGCGGTTTTATACTCTTTTCACTGACCTCAATCTCTACTTTTCTCTGATCAAGATCACCTTTTCTCAACTTTTCTCTCCACTTTTCCCTTGTTCTTTTCCATCTTTCAACTTTATTTTCATACTCTTCATTGCCTTCTTCTGCTACAAATTTTGGAGGGGGGAAAAGTATATCAAGGAGTTTTTCCTCAACTTTATGCTCTGCCTTGTTTTTTATCTCTTTTATCTTTTGTGATTTAACCATATCAACAGCTATCTCTGTAAGATCCCTTATCATTGTTTCAACATCTCTTCCCACATAACCAACCTCTGTAAATTTTGAAGCTTCGATTTTCAGAAAGGGTGAAGAGGTTAATTTCGCGAGCCTTCTCGCTATCTCAGTCTTTCCGACTCCAGTGGGTCCAATCATAAGAATATTCTTAGGAGCAATATCATCTGCAATATCTTTGGGTAAAAGTTTTCTTCTATACCTGTTTCTTAAGGCTATTGCAACAGCCTTTTTTGCATCAGCCTGGCCGACAATGTATTTGTCCAGCTCCTCAACTATTTCCTTAGGGGTTAGTTCCTGTCTTTTATAGTACAGATCTATATAACCATTGTTTTTCATCATAATACCTCTAATACTATATTTTCATTAGTATAAATGCAGATTTCAGCAGCTATTTGCAGAGACTTTTTTACTATTTCCTCTGCATCAAAATCCGTATTTCTCATCAATGCTCTTGCTGCTGCAAGGGCATAGGGACCTCCTGAACCTATTGCGATTACATCATCTTCTGGTTCTATAAGATCTCCTGTCCCCGAAATCAGGAAAATTGTCTCCTTATCAGCTACAAGCAGGAGTGCTTCCAGCCTTCTTAAATATTTATCCAACCTCCAATCCTTTGAAAGTTCTACTGCTGCTCTCTTAAGATTTCCCCTGTATTCATCAAGCTTTGCTTCAAATTTTGAAAACAGTGTAAATGCATCTGATGTTGCTCCTGCAAATCCTGCTATTATCTGATCCTTGTATAGTCTTCTAACCTTTTGAGCATTGCCTTTGATTACAGTATTACCAAGAGTTACCTGTCCGTCTCCTCCGATAACTGTTTTACCTTTTCTCTTAAGAGCTAAAATCGTTGTCCCTCTGAATTTATTTTCCATTGTTCTCTCCTTTGTGCCCATAATTTAACTCTTTTACCTGTTTTAGTCAAGAAGTTTCTGAATCTCCTTGATAGAATATATATTCAAAAAGAAAAAAATTTTGTTTTTTAATCTCCTCATTTTCTTGAAAAAAGAAAAAAAAATTGCTATAGTTAAAAACAATGATTGAGATTTTAATTGCTATAATCTTTTTCGGAATAATTGCTTTAATATCAGCTAATATTTCAGGCTTTCTGGGACCTAAAAGCAAAAATCCCACAAAGGAAACACCCTTTGAATGCGGTTCTCCTCTGCTTGAAAAATTCAGTGTTTCCTATACCCCTATCTATTTTTTCGTGGCGATAGCTTTTCTAATATTTGATGTTGAAGCCTCATATCTTTTAATGTGGGCTTTGATATTGAGAGGGGTAACAGATAAGCTTACTCTTCTTATTGTCGGAGGTTTGTTTTTTGTGATTATAATTCTTGCCTTTGCCTATATCTGGAAGAAAGGAGGTTTTGAGTGGGAGTAGAAGGCGGAAATTTTTTTACCACAAAATTTGATAGTATTTTAGGATGGGCAAGAAAGTACTCAATGTTTGTCTATCCATTTGTTACAGCGTGCTGTGGTATGGAATACATTGCAGCAGCCTGCTCTCACTTTGATATAGATAGATTTGGTGCAGGGCTTACAAGATTTTCTCCGAGGCAATCGGATGTCCTTATGATAGTTGGCACTATTTCACAAAAAATTGCCCCTGTTTTGAAAAAGATTTATGAACAGATGGCAGAGCCCAAATGGGTTGTTGCTTTTGGTACCTGTGCTGTTAGCGGAGGAATATATGATAATTATTCAACTGTTCAGGGAGCTGATAAGATAGTTCCTGTTGATGTTTATATACCCGGATGTCCTCCGAGGCCTGAAACAGTTTTTGAAGGTATTATGAAACTGCAGGAAAAGATACAAAATCAACATCAGGATTGGAGATGGAAGAAATAGTAGAGAAAATAAAAGAGCTTTTTAATGATATGCTTATTTCATATGAAGAAAAGGAGATGCCTGTATTTATAATAAAAAAAGAAGGGGTGCATGATTTTGTTAAATTTTTAAAGGATAATGATTTTAGCATATTGCTTGATATAACAGCTGTTGACTATTTGAAATGGCCTGAGAAAAAAGAGGATAGATTTGAAATAGTTTATCACTTTTTCTCCCTTGATTATAATCAGAGGATAAGAGTTAAGTTTTCTTTGAAAGAGGGAGAATCATCTCCTTCGCTTACCCCTTTTTATAAAAATGCGAACTGGCTTGAAAGGGAAGTTTATGATATGTATGGAATTAAGTTTAAGGGGCATCCGGATCTTAGAAGAATCTTAATGTATGATGAGTTTAAAGGATACCCTTTGAGAAAGGATTATCCGCTAAAAAAGAGACAACCAAGGCTTGAAGGTTTAAAAGATGATTAAAATAAATAAGGAATCAGAAAATAGTTTTATTTTAAATATAGGTCCCTCTCACCCTGCAATGCACGGGACAATAAGAATTGTGGTTGAAACAGAGGGAGAAAAGGTGATCAATTCGGATGTTGAAATAGGTTACCTTCACAGAGGTTTTGAAAAAACAGCTGAGCATAAATCATACAATAAAATAATACCCTTTACTGATAGATTGAACTATACATCCCCACTGATCAATAACCATGGTTTTGCCCTTGCGGTTGAAACATTACTTGGGATTGAAGTTCCTGAAAGAGCAAAAATCATAAGGGTTGCTATGGATGAGATTGCAAGAATAACGGATCACCTTATTGATGTGGCTGCTATGATAAATGAGACAGGAGCTATTACTGTCCTTCTCTATATGATGGAAGCAAGAGAATATTTCTGGGATGTTATAGATAGCACAACCGGAGCAAGGGTTACAACCTCTTATATAAGAATAGGTGGTGTTAAAGCAGATGTGCCTGAAAATTTCAGAGAATTAACAGAAAGAGCAATAAAAGAGACAAGAAGAATTTTAAAAGAGGTTGACGGACTTATTTCAAAAAATGCTATTTTCCTTAAAAGAACAAAGGGTGTGGGAATTATTTCAAAAGAGGATGCATTATCCTATGGTTTTACAGGTCCCCTTTTAAGAGCTACCGGAATTTTCTATGATGTGAGAAAATTTTCCCCCTATGCAATTTATCCTAAGGTGGAGTTTGAAGTTCCCCTTGGTGAGAATGGAGATGTTTACGATAGATACAGAGTCAGAATGCAGGAGATGGAGCAGAGTATGAGGATAATTGAACAGTGCCTTGATTTACTTGATGAAACAAATCCTGAGAAAATTATAAACAAGGATATTGAACCCTCGGAAGCTCTTGAAAAAAGCAAGGAAAAGGGTGGTGTTAGAACCGAGAGAATAAAGCTTTCTCCTAATTTAGAGGGAATGGAGAGAGAAAGTTATGATGGGATCTATTCAAAAGACAGAAGATATGTTCCTCCCCCTAAACAAACAGTTTACAATAGTATAGAGGGAATAATTCATCAATTTTTATATATAATGGATGGCTATGGGATAAGGCCTCCGCGTGGAGAGGTTTATGCTGCTGTTGAGGGAGGAAACGGAGAGCTGGGCTTTTACCTTGTTTCAGACGGCAGCGATATACCTTATAAACTCCATGTAAGAGCTCCATCCTTTCATCTTATGAGCTCACTCTCTGAGATGATAAAGGGGCACTATATTGCTGACATTATTCCTATTTTCGGTTCCATAAATATGATAGGAGGAGAGACAGACAGATGAAGTTTTTAACAGGAGAAACAGAGAAGAATATCAAAGAGATTATGGGAAGATACGAGGATCCCAAATCCGCTCTCCTGCCTATACTTCATATTGTCCAAAGAGATTATGGTTATATTTCAGAGGAAGCAATAGCTGAGCTTTCTGAGATTCTGAATTTACCGGAGATAGAGATTAAAAGTGTGATAAGTTTTTATACAATGTTAAGAGAAAAACCGGCCGGTAAATACCATATTCAGCTATGCAGAAATGTAGTTTGCTATCTGAACGGTGGAAAAGAGCTCGTAGACTTTTTAAAGGAAAAATATGGTCTTGAACCGGGAAGTTTTACCGATAATATGAAGTTTTCCCTTTCCCTTGTGGAGTGCATAGGCCAGTGCGAAATTGCTCCTGCGGTTCAGATTAATGATAAATTTTATGGAAATCTTACCCCTGAAAAGCTGAAAAACATATTGGATAAATTGGAATAAAATGACAGAAAAGATTGAAGATAAAATTTTTGAGCCTCTTCTTGCTGTAGAAGGGATAGAGAATATAGAGGTGTATGAAGAGCACGATGGTTACAAAGCTCTTAAAAAAGCTCTTAAAATGAAAAGGGATGAGATCGTGGAAGAGGTTAAAAATTCAAATCTGAGAGGAAGAGGGGGAGCTGGTTTCCCCGCTGGTATGAAGTGGAGCTTTATGCCTATGGATGATAAGATAGAAAAATATCTTATAGTGAATGCTGATGAGGGAGAACCGGGAACATTTAAGGATAAATATATCTTGAGAAAACTTCCCCATCTTTTGATTGAGGGAATGGCAATAACAGCCTATGCAATTGGTATTAAAAAAGGATATATTTACATAAGGGGAGAGTATGAGGAGTATGCTCAAATTCTTGAAAAAGCAATAGAGGAGGCCAGAAGAAAAAAATATATAGGTAAAAATATTTTAGGTGAAAAGTTCACCTTTAATATTGTTGTTCACAGAGGTGCCGGAGCATACATATGCGGAGAGGAGACAGCTCTTATTGAATCTCTTGAGGGGAAGAGGGGACATCCGAGACTAAAACCTCCCTTTCCCGCAAATGCAGGTTTATACGGAAAACCCACCCTTATAAACAATGTGGAAACAATAGCTTCTATTCCTGCAATTATAAAAAACAAAGGATTCTGGTTTGCCTCCCTTGGGAGCCAGAAAAACGGAGGAACAAGACTTTTCGGAGTATCCGGCAAAGTTAAATCTCCTGGAATTTATGAACTTCCAATGGGAACAAACCTTAAAGATATTATTTATAAGTATGCTGGCGGAATTAAAGATGACAAGGAATTAAAAGCTGTTATTCCGGGAGGAATTTCAGCTCCTATTTTAAAAGCTGATGAAATAGATCTACCCATGGATTTTGATTCTCTGATGAAGGCAGGCTCAATGCTTGGTTCCGGCGCGATTATGGTTTTTGATGAGGATGATTCAATGGTTGAAGTTTTAAGGATAATGATAAATTTTTACTATCATGAAAGCTGCGGCCAATGCGCTCCATG
>JALXDT010000112.1 GCA_027070475.1 Candidatus Aminicenantota bacterium
ATAAGTGGACCGGTAGGTATAAAACTATTTCAGAATGGTAGTAGTCTTGGATACATAGCTCAAGATGTGCCGAATACAGGAAGTTATGAGTGGCCAATAGATAGTATCATAGGAGTAGGTCCGATAAGGGCAGGAGAGCATTATCAGATACAGGTAAAGAAGAGTGGAGTAGCTGCGGGATTATCAGGTGAATTTACAATATCAAATCCTTCCACGGTTTCGATAACTGTTACCACCCCTCGTGGAGGAGAGGATTGGGTGATAGGAAACACCTACACGATAAGATGGAATTCAAGTGGGATAAGTGGACCGGTAGGTATAAAACTATTTCAGAATGGTAGTAGTCTTGGATACATAGCTCAAGATGTGCCGAATACAGGAAGTTATGAGTGGCCAATAGATAGTATCATAGGAGTAGGTCCAATAAGGGCAGGAGAGCATTATCAGATACAGGTAAAGAAGAGTGGGGTAGCTGCGGGATTATCAGGTGAATTTACAATATCTGAAGAAGAAACAGGAACAGGCACGAGTTCAGGAACCATTCGTCCCCCTTTGACAACATTTATAGATTTTGAGATTAAGCATATTAGTTATCTTGTCAGAAGAGGAAGCTTTATTGTGGTGCATCTAAAGAATTATCATAGTTCTTTTAATAATGATTTAAAGTTTCGTGTAAATGTAGTTGACAATAAAACTCACGCTGAAAGTACACGATATTTTACAAAGCATGTAAGGATAAACGCAGGTGAAGAAAAGGAAATTTATCTCAATATGTCTTTAGGTGCTTTTTCTTTATGTGGGAAAAATGTTACTGTAACAGTAGATCCTGATAACACAATACCAGAGACGAAAGAGAATAATAATACCTTAACGAGGGTTATATATACAAAAAAACCTGTTTTTCGTATAAGTATTACCGATAAACAAATTAAAAAAGCTTACCTTAAAATAAAATATAAATGGAGAATAAAATTTAAGATTAAAGTAAAAGCTGAAGGTCGTGGTTACTATTCTTTATCCAACCTTTATGTTGATTGGGAAATTAATCCAAAGGATGGTCCTCCTATTTTTAGGTTTAATGGTTCTACCTTTGGACCTTTTTCTATTCGTTTAAATGAGGAAAAAACATTTAATGTGGATAGAAAATTCGGCCATCCTGATTTATCTCATTCAGTACACGCAAGATTAAAAGAGGGGGATTATTATATAACAGTAAAGGTAAGAACAGGGGAAACTTGTAGTACAGCACCTTATAGTCAGTATAGATTTTTAGTTCATCTTCGTTAAAAATCTGTAAATAAAAGATAGTAGAAGGGAAGGAGATTTTCCTCCTTCCCCTTTTTTGCTCATCAGTAAAAATATTGATATATAGATTTTTTTTAATATTAGTTTCTTAACTTTCTAAAATCATAAAACAAATAGGTTTATCGTATTCTATCAAGATTAAAAAGATTAATTATTTAAGATCTTAGTATCTGAATGTTTCTTATTTATAATTTTATTAATTAGCCTGTTTTTCTGTAACAACAGTTTTTTATGAAATCTATTTTTTATGTTTTAAAAATCATTACTGTTTCGACAATTTCGTAGAAGGACGCGACAACTTTGTTATATTTTTTTTTATGGGTGTGTTAAAAGTAAAAGTATCTCTTCTGATTCAAAAAATGGAATGATTTTTGAAGAGAAAAAGATTGAATGTTTTTAGGAGGTTGCAATGAAAAAGAGGTTTTTTTTGTTTTTTATTGTTTTAGTATTTATTCTTGGAATGGGTTATTCTCAGACAATAACGGTAACCACCCCTCGTGGAGGAGAGGATTGGGTGATAGGAAACACCTACACGATAAGATGGAATTCAAGTGGGATAAGTGGACCGGTAGGTATAAAACTATTTCAGAATGGTAGTAGTCTTGGATACATAG